>JAWSUF010000016.1 GCA_033549365.1 Acidobacteriota bacterium | reverse complement strand
CGCCGTTTACACCTTGTGTCTCTCATCTCCAACTACAGGTGGATCGATGCCATCACGTAACTTTGAAACAAGCTCTACAAGTATCTCAATGGGGGGCCGGGCGCGACGGCCTTTCTCTATCTGAACCGGGCCCATTTCGACCGCGAGCCGGCTCTGGCCGGATGGTTCGGATCGATCAAAGAAAAGCAATTCGATATGTCTCTCGATTTCGAACCGGCCCGGAGTGCCGGGGGGTGGCAAATCTCATCGCCCTCCATCTTGAGCGCGGCTCCGCTGATCGGGTCGCTCGGCATCTTTGAGGAAGCGGAGATGACCGCCGTTCGAAAAAAATCCCTGGCCCTGACGCGCTTTCTGATGGATGCGTCCGACGAACTGCTGGCGCCTGAACCTTTCGGCTTTTCCGTGGTCACGCCGCGCGCGGACGAGTCCCGGGGCGGCCATGTCGCCCTCGCACATCCCGAAGCCATGCGCATTTCGGAGGCTCTCCGGGCCCGCGGCGTCGTTCCCGATTTCCGCCCTCCCGACATCGTCCGGATCGCCCCGGTCGCCCTCTACAACACGCATACCGAACTGTGGCGGCTCGTCTCCCATCTGCGGGAGATCGTCGAATCCCGGGAATACGAAAAATTCCCGATGCAACGCCCGCCGATTTCCTGAAGCCCCGCCCGACGCTCTTCACGCACAGCTCATGAAGCTGTCCTCTTTGGTACTGCGAACACGGCGCAACGCAGCAGATGCGGCCGGGGCTTCGCGCACAGCTCATGCGGGCTCTGCGCGGGTCGAGATTGCCGTACATGCTGCGTCGGCTTTCGCTTTTCGGGCTCGGGTGAATCTCTTCGAAAGACGCGTCTGCGCCCCGGCGAGTCCCATCCGCTCCGGCTCCGGGTCTCGCTCTCCTCGACCTGCGGTCTCGGATCCGTGCCCGCTCGACCCTCCAACGGCTTTCTCCGGAGCCGTGCGCTTGTCGAGATTGCTGTTCCAACAAGTAAGCGGCTCTCGAGGCGTAGTTGAGCTACGTTGAGAGGGCAGCGACGCAGTCGGAATGGTGAGATCGGCGCGCCCGAAGGGTTAAAAGCGCTGAAATAAAGAGGAATAAATAAACAGCGCTTTTGAGCGGATATTCGTAGAGGGACCCGGCTCTTCACGAGTCGAGGCGGTTGCAGATGCAAGGCGCGAGGGGTGAAGCTGTACTCTTCGGTACTGCGAACCCGGCGCAACGCAGCAGATGCGGCCGGATCGGCTCGCCCAAAGGGTAAAAATGCCGAATGAGAAGAAAAGCAAAGCATCGGCATTTTTATGAAGAGCCGGGTCGGTGTTTGACGGTGTGTTGGGCCTGTGATAATCTCGTCCGGGTGGATCCCATGGCTGAGGAAAAAAGAAAAACCGCCGTCATCACCGGGGCCACAAGCGGCATCGGCGCCGCATTCGCCCGGAAGCTGGCCCAATGCGGTTTCGACCTCGTCATTACGGGACGGCGGGAAGACAAGATCCGGACCCTGGCCGCCGAAATCGCCGAACGATCCGGCGTCGATGTCGAGGTTGTCATCGCGGAACTCTCCGATGAAAATGCCGTTGAGGACCTGGCCCGAAGAATCTCCGGAATCCGAGATCTCGAGATCCTGGTCAATAATGCCGGCTTCTCGATCAAATCCCTGTTCCACGAGGAGGATCGGACAGGCCACGAAGCCCTGATCAAAGTGCATGTCCTGGCGGCCGTGCGGCTGGTTCATGCCGCATTGCCGGGTATGATCGAGCGGGGTCGCGGTGCGGTCATCAATGTCTCGTCCACAAGTTCCTTCACGCCGCGCCCGGAAGGCGCGATTTACGCCGCGTCCAAATGTTTTCTCAACCTGTTTTCGGAATCCCTTCATCTCGAGCTTTGTCGATCGGGCGTCAGGATTCAGGCGCTCTGCCCCGGCTTGACCCGGACGGACTTTCACGAAAAATTGGGCTTGCGGGCGGATGATGTCTATCGGCGAAAAGCGCCGGTGAAGGCGATGTCTCCGGAAAGTGTTGTCGAGGCCTCGCTGCGCTGCCTTGAAAAAAACAAGCCGATCTGTATTCCAGGGACCTTCAACCGGGCGGCGGCTCTCGCCGTCCGGCTCATGCCCCGCGCATTCCTCCGCCGCCTGCTTCTTTTCCGCAGAACCCGCAGATAACCCTCTTCATCCTCCGCCGGACCCGGCGATTAGCTGTATTTTCCCATGATGTAGTTCTGGAGATGTTCGATCGTGATCTGCTGTTCGGAAATGACGGACTTGACGATGTCGCCGATCGAAACCACGCCTGCGAGTTTCCCGGATTCGAGGACCGGGAGGTGGCGGATCCGTTTGTCCGTCATCAGGGCCATGCATTCCGCGGCGGTGCTTTCGGGTGTGACCCCATAAATTTGTGAGGTCATAATGTCCCTGACAGGGGTATCCTGGGAAAGCCGGTTTTGAAGAATGACTTTTCTGGCATAGTCCCGCTCGGACATGATCCCCGCGATACGGTCTCCGTCGAGGACGATCAGTGCGCCGATATTGGCTTCGGACATGGTCCGCAGCGCATCGAAAACCTTGGCGTCTGCGGAGATCGTCCAAACTTGGGTCCCTTTTCCGGCAAGAATCTCTTTAACGGTCATCATTTCAAAGACCTCCTTCTCTTTTCCCTGTTCGATCGAATTTGATTTCAATATAGTCTCCGGATTGGGCCTTGTCAAACGGAAAGCGTCCGATAAAAATGATAGGGGAGAGGCCCTGTTCGAGAGGTCGAAAGTGCTATAATGATGCAACCATGGAGAAGTATTGCGTCATCCTCGTGAGGCCGGAGAAACCCGAAAACATCGGTTTGGCCGCGCGGGGGATGAAAAATACCGGGGTTTCGGATCTCCGGATCGTCGGACTCCGGGGACTCCATGGCCCGTCCTATTGGACGGCGGTTCATGCCGACGATATTCTCGACGGCGCATCTTTTCACGACAGCTTGGCCGCGGCGGCCGCCGACTGCCACTGCCTGGCCGCGTCGACGGCCCGGTCGCGCCGCCATTTCGCCCTCGTGTCCCTTGACGAGGCCGTGCGAAGCCTGGCGGAATTTCCTTCCGACACGCGCATCGGGCTCGTCTTCGGAAACGAGCGGACGGGGTTAACGGTCGAGGAAATCGGGATGGCCAATATCCGGTTCCACATTCCCCAGGTCGGCCGTCAGCCCTCCTATAATCTGGGCGTCGCCGTAACCCTCACGCTCTTTCAGCTCATGTCGGCCGCCGGCGCCGCGCCGCCTCCCGGCCGCGAAAAACCCCTCTCCCACGCCGAACAGGAGGACAGCGTCCGCCGGTTCGAAGCCCTGCTTGACGGGAAGGGGTTTTATCACGAGACGAACCGGGCTTTCATCACGGAACGCGTCAGGGATATTTTTCACCGCATGGTGATGACAAAGAAAGACCGGGACATTCTCCTGGCCCTGTTCAGAAAATCTCTCGGGTGAAAGGAGCACGCCATGAGCGATAAAACCATCCGGGTCAAATTAGCCGAAGGCTTGAAAGTCCAAGTGGACATGAAAGGGTTCACCATTCCCACCGACCAGCCGGTCGACGAGGGGGGCGGGGGAAGCGCCCCGTCGCCGTTCGATCTCTTCCTGGCCTCCATCGCGGCCTGCGCGGGGTTTTATGTTCTATCGTTCTGTCGCGAGCGGTCCATCCCGACCGACGGTCTGGACATTGCGATGACCACGGAAAAAGCCGAGGGCGCCAAAATGATCGGGAAAATCACCGTCGATATCAGTTTGCCGGCGGGCTTTCCCGAAAAATATGTCCCGGCCGTCACTCGGGCCGCGGAGCTCTGCAGCGTGAAAGCCCATATCCAGAAACCCCCCGTTTTTGAAATCCGGGCCGGCGTCCGCGGCGCCGCCTGAAGGAGAGACATCCGTGCTGGTAGAAATTCTGATTGGAATCTCCACGGCGATCGGACTCTGGGGCATGGCGGTCATTGTCTGGGGCGTCGTGCTGATGTCGTTCCGGCTGATCAGGATCGAGATCTCCCGGCTGAGGGGCCGGCGGATCTTCCGGGAGCGGGAGAACCTCAGGCACCAATTGGGGACCTATCTGCTGCTCGGCTTGGAATTTCTGATCGCGGCTGACATCATCCGAACGGTCGCCCATCCCACACTTGAAGAGATCGCCGTCCTGGCCGGGATCGTGGCCATCCGCACCGCGATCAGCTACTTCCTCGACCGCGAAATCCTGGCCTGGAAGAAAGAGACGGAGTCCTGCGACGCGACAGCCGACCTCGAAGGCTGACCTTCAGCTTCAGGATCGGGTTGCTTCGGCGCCGGGAAGACGGCAGAAGTACTTTCGGCCTTCGGGGGTGTCGGGGCAGAGGACTTTGAGCGCCGCGGGCCGGACTTCGAAGGTGACGATGTCCCGCCGGCCCAGAATCTCGCCGTTATATTGAACGGGCAGGCCTTTGCCGCGGATGACGACCTTTCGGGCCTTGAAATTCCGCTGGGTTTTTTGGAACCAGCCGAGAAAGATGAAGGGGAAGGCCAGTCCGTACTTGAAAACGCCGGTCTCGATCAGGGTGATGTCGAGCAGACCGTCGTCCAGCCGGGCTTTGGGAGCCGCTTTCCAGGAATAGCCGAAATAGTTCGTTTTGGCCACAATGCAGTCGAAAAAGTTCGACGTCACGGTCTTATGAGCGAACGGCCGGCCGTCGGGATCCACGCCGTCATAAAGATCGATGGTTTTTTCGTCCCGGGGGAAGCTGATGAGCCGGCCGATGGCCAGAACATGTCCCCAGAACCCCGGGATTTTTTTTCTGATTTTGTCGATGGTGATGGCGGCGGTGGCGCCCACGCTGGCGAATCCGGCGTATTTGTCCTCGACCTGCATGACGTCGACCGGCCGCGGGACCCCTTCGGAGAGTATCGAAAGGGCTTTCAAGGTTTTTTTGGGAATCCCGAAGGATTTGCGGAAGGCGTTGCCGCTGCCGAAGGGAATGATTCCGAGAACCGTTTCGGAGGCCCGTCCGGACTCGAAAATGCCCTGAAGAACGTCGGCGATCGTGCCGTCTCCGCCGGTGGCAACGACGATCCGCGATCTCAGGCAGGCCTCCCGGGTCATGGCGACCGTGGTGCTTGAATCTCCGGATGGGCCGAGGATTTCGCCTTGAAGCGTTTCTTCCAGGTGGCGGCGGAGACGTTTGCGCCTCATCCACTTGCTGTTGGCCGCCTTGGGGTTGATGAGACAGACCATCCCTTCGGGACAGGTTTTGATTTCGTTCATGGAAAGAAACTTATAGCATCCTCCGGCGGTTCTGTCAAAAACCGAATCCGGTGCGGCGTTGCCCTTCGGCCGGGGCATGAGCTAAAATGAGCCCGGACCATGAAAGACTTTGCCAGGACGGTCGTTTCGGGAGGGAAGCGTTTCCTTCTTCGTGTCGAGATATCCCACGAACCCGCCGATTACGAAAAGTATGAATGCTTGAGAAACGAGATTTGGGATTTTCCGGACGATCATCTCTCGGGAACCCGGAACATGATGTGCGAGAACTACTTCCACGAGGGCGGCAGCCTTTTTCTGGGAGCTTTTGTTGAGGACGGCCGGGGGGCATTTCCGGCGGATTTCGAACATCTGGCCGGGTTCAGTTACGGCTTTGTCGGAGTCCGGGATAAAACCCTCGGTTTCCGGGAACCCTCCAACCTCCGTTTTTACTCCCAATTCACCGGAGTTCGGGACGCCTTTCAATCTTATGGGCTCGGCATCCGGCTCAAGGAATTCCAGAAGGAGATGCTTCTGGAGATTTTCGGAATCGCCTGCGTCATCTGCACCTACGATCCTCTGACGGCGGTCAATGCCTACAGGAATGTGCATCATTTCGGAATGGATGTCGTTGAGTACCGGCGGGCGACTTACGGCGCCTACGGCGGGCGGCTCAACCGGACCGACATCCCGACGGACAGATTCCTCATGTCCTGGGATCTGGCGAGGACACCGCCCCGCCCGAAGGCCCCGCCCGGAGCACTCCCGGATTCCGGCCCCGAAGTCCTGAAGATTGAAAAGCGGATCGTTCAAGGCCGGTCCGGCGTTTTGGAACTGGAGACCGCGGCCGCGGTCGATCTGTCCGTCGATGCGCCCCTTTTCCGGGTTCGCATTCCCTGTGATTTCTACCGCATGCTCCGGGAAACGGATACGGACGACCTCGTTGTGCGCCGGATTCCCCTGGAATGGCGCCTGATGACCCGCGAGGCTTTTACGAATCTTTTCGCCCGGGGATTTCGGGTCGCGGACTTCATCCGCCCGTCCCGTCCGGAGGGCGGCTTTTACCTGCTCGAAAAGTCCGCCGATGCGGAATGATCCGGAATCCCGGCCTGCGGGCGGACCTGTGCTATAATTTTCAGGTAAAGGAGTGATCATGTCTCTTCAACCGTACAGACTATTCCCGGTTCTTGCCGCCGCATTCCTGCTGCTTTCCGGAGGCTGCTCCGATTCGCCCGCTCCGAATCTTGAGGAACAGGCCCGCGACATCCACGCCCGCATTCTGACCGTCGACACGCATGTCGACACCCCGTTCAACCTGCTTCGAGAGGATTGGAAAATCGGCGACCGGCACAATTTCGAGGAAAGGGGAGGGGGGCGCGTGGATCTTCCCCGGATGATCGAAGGCGGTCTGGATGCCGTTTTTTTCGCCGTCTTCGTCGGTCAGGGGCCCCTGACTCCCGAGGGATATCAACAGGCACGGGAAAGGGCCGATCGGGTTCTGGAAGCCGTCCATGACATGTGCCGTGAATACGGCGAAGTGATCGGCCTCGCCCTGGACCCCGATGACGCCTATCGGCTGAAGAAGGAGGGCCGGCGTGTGGCCTTCATCGGCATGGAAAACGGGTATCCTCTCGGAACGAACCTCGACCTGTTGAGGGATTATCATCAACGGGGCATCCGCTATCTGGGGCTTGTCCACGGGTCCGACAACCAGATCTGCGATTCGTCCACCGATCGCCGCAACCCCGAAGACAACGGCTTGAGTGCGTTCGGCCGGGATGTCGTCCTGGAGTGCAATCGCCTGGGCCTGATGGTCGACCTTTCCCACGCTTCGGACCGGACGTTTACCGAAGTTCTCGAAATCACCCGCGCGCCCGTCATCGCCTCCCACTCGAGCGTCCGGGCGCTGTGCGACAGCCCGCGCAACCTGAACGACGACATGTTGAGGGCCCTGGCTGAGAACGGCGGGGTCATTCAGATCTGTTTTCTTTCGAGTTATCTCCGGACGCCTGCTCCGAATCCCGAGCGGGAAGCCGCCCTCAAGGATCTCACGGCGAAATACGGCAATCTTCGCGAGATCGAGGATGAAGAGCTTCGCAAAACCGCCCGGACCGAATATGAAGACATCAACGTCCGCTTTCCTCTCGAACGGGCTTCCGTCAAGGATGTCGTGGATCACATCGACCATGTCATCCGGATCGCCGGCGAAGATCATGTCGGCATCGGAACGGATTTTGACGGCGGGGGCGGTGTCGTCGGCTGCGAAGACGCCTCCGGCATGATGAATGTCACGGTCGAAATGCTGCGCCGGGGCTATTCGGAGGAACGGATCGAAAAAATCTGGGGCGGAAACATCATGCGGGTGTTTCGTGACGTCATCGCCGTCGCCGCGGACCTGAGCGATGAAACAGGAGACGAATGACTTCGGGAGAAGCATGAAAAGGCTTATCCGGCCGCTCGGGCTCGTCCTTCTGATTGCGGGATTCATCCCGGCGGCGCCCGGCCAAAAAAAAGAAGTCGAACAACCCAAATCGGGGGGCATCCTTCGGGTCAAGGCCTTCGCCCCGCAATTCAATCAGAACATGGATCCCGTGGAGCCCGCCCATTACTTTGTTCTGGAACAGATTTACGAGGGGTTGGTCCGGTTCGATCATGAGATGAACGTCATTCCCGCCCTCGCCGAATACTGGATTGTCTCCGACGGCGGGACAAAGATCACGTTTTACCTGCGCCGGGACGTCCGCTTCCATCACGGCGCCGAATTCACCTCGGAGGATGTCCGTTTTTCACTGGAAAGACTCATTCGCCGAGCCTCGTCCGACAGGACGCACGCATATTTCCTGGACAAGGTCGAGGGCGCCGCGGAATATTATGAAGGGCGCGCCGGACGGGTGACCGGATTTTTGACACCGGACCGCCACACCTTCGAAATCATCTGGAAGCGGCCGTATGTTTCGGGGCTTTATCTTTTGGCCATGTACACCTGCAAGATTCTGCCCCGCGATCTTGTCCTGGAGCAGGGCCGGTCTTTTTTTCAGAAACCGTCCGGGACCGGCGCGTTTCGCTTCTCGCACTGGATGAGAAGTCCCCGGCTGGATATCGTGGGTGTCTGTCTGGAAAGAAATCCCGATTACCACGGAAAAACCCCCTATCTCAACGAGCTCGAATACAGCCCCCATTTCACCCTGGACCAATTCGAGAGCGGAGACGTCCATCTGACGCCGCTCATTCATGAAAGGCTGCTTCGGGACCGCTATGCCGTTCTGGAAAATGTTTCCGTCCGTTCGGCCTTTCTTGGGATCAGCGGAGATATCCCTCCGATGGACGATCCCCGGGTCAGACAGGCCCTGGCCGTCGGCCTCGACAAAGGCGGAATCGCCCAGGCGGCTTATGACACGGCGAATGTTCCCCAGGTCGCGCAAGGCTTTCTTCCCCCGGGACTGCCCGGATTTTTCCCTTTGGGGGATGATCCGCCGCCTGATCTTTACAAGGCCAGGGCGCTTCTGCGCCAGGCCGGGATTCCATCCGGTCCGAATCCTTTCAAAATGGCTTATGGGGTCGTGATGCCCGTCACCGATTTCCAAATCAGAATCCATAGGGAATTGAGGAGACAGTTGGCGGAACTCGGCATCGATCTGGAGATGGTTTCCCTAAAAACCGCGGAGGACTTCCGGACATTGCCGGTTCCTTTTTTGAGCCTTGTCCAGTGGCAGATGGACATTCCCGATCCCGAAGATCTGATTGCGCCGCTATTTCAATCGCGATCGGAAATGAACGCCCGGCATTTCCGCTACGCCAACCCCCGTCTGGACAGGCTCCTGGAATTGTCGGAGGGCGAGACAAGCTGGCGGCAAAGGACCCGGATCTTCCGGGAGATGGAGTTGCTTCTCCTCGAGGAGATGCCGGCCGTTCCCCTATATACCATGAAGCTGCGCGTGGCCCTCCAGCCCTTTGTCCGCGGGGTGCGGGCTCCGGCCCTGGGGTTTTATTTCATGGATCTGAAAAATGTCTGGCTGGACAGATGACGGGGGGGGCATGAGAGCCACACTGTCTCTGCGCGCGAGATACACGATCTGGATCGTTCTGATCCTGACCGGCCTCGTCACCAGCATCCTGTTTGTCGTCCAGAGGCGGGAAGTGCGGATGATCACCGAGGAGACGAAAAACCGGGGGGTTCTGACCGCCCGGTTCATCGCCAATCTCAATCTCCGGGCGATGCTTCTGTGGGACATCGAAACCCTTCAGAGCAATGTCGAGGAACGGATCGACGATAATCTGGTCTATATCGTTTTCTACGACCGCTTCGGACGTCCCCTGGCGGGAAGCCGCGACATCCAAGGAGACCGCGACATCTTTGAAAACAGCCGGTTGAGTCCGGATGCCGGTCCGGACGCCATGCATGTCGAAGGCGGCTGGTTTCATGTCCCGGACCGATCTTTGCGCGTCCTTGAGATCGAGATTCCGATCTTCGCCCCGGAGTCCGCGACGCGCTGGGGCTCCGTTAAAACCGGCCATCTGCTCGAAGACATGCACCGCGAAGTGCGCAGCGTGAGCCGGATCCTTGTCGGGCTCGGCCTGGCCGGCCTGGCCGTGGGGCTTTTGGCCTCCTTTCTCCTGGGACGCCGCATCACCCGGCCGATCCGGAACCTTGTGGATGGAACACAGAAGATCGCCCGGGGGGATTTTTCCACCACCATCGAATCGGACTCGCGGGACGAGATCGGTGAACTGGCCCGGAGCTTCAATGACATGACCCGGGATCTTGTGGATATGCGCGAACGGATGGCCGAGGCCAACCGGAAGCTCGTCCAGGCCGAAAAACTGGCCTCCATCGGACGTTTGGCGGCCACGATCGCCCACGAGATCCGGAATCCGCTGACGTCGGTCAATCTCAACATTCAGAAAGTGAGCGGGAGCGAGAACCTCGACGAGGTCGAAAAAGAGCATATCGCCCTGTGTCGAGACGGCATCGACCAGATCGAAAAGTTCATCCGCGAAATGCTCGACTTCACCCGATCCGCCGACTTGAATTGCGATCAGTTCGCCGTGCCCCAGATCCTGGAATCCTCCCGGAAGATTCTGGAGGGGGTTTTTCAAAAGAAAAAAGTCCGTCTGGACGTCAAGGCGGCTTCGGATCTGCCTCCCGTCTTTGTGGATGCCGACAAGATCCGCCAAGTCCTGCTCAACGTCCTCAGAAACGCCTGCGAGGCCGTTGAGCCGGGAGGGAAGGTCGCCGTGGCCATGGACACCGCCGCCTCGTCCGGCCGTCCGATGGTCCGCATCCGCATATCGGACAACGGGAGCGGCATTCCCGAGAAAGACTGGGAGAACATCTTTGAGCCGTTCTTCACGACCAAAGCCTCGGGCGTCGGGCTCGGCCTGGCCCATGCGCGGAAGATTGTTGCCCAGCACGGCGGCACGATCCGGGTTCTGAAGAAACAGGGGAAAGGCAGCCTGTTTGAAATCCGCCTGCCCTGTGAGGAGGGGAGATGAAGTCCATTTTGATCATCGAGGACGATGTTCTCGTCCGCAAGACGCTGGTCGCCCATCTGGCCCGGGGGGGCTACGAGGTGCGCCCGGCCGAGGACGGCCGGGAGGGAACGGCCGCCTTTGACCGCGACGCGCCCGACCTCGTCCTTCTTGACGTGAGGCTTCCGGATATGAACGGCCTGGAAGTTTTAAAGAACCTCCGGTCTCGCAATGACAAGATTCCCGTCATCGTCATGACCGCCTTCGACGACATGAAAACCACGGTCGAGGCCGTCAAGGCCGGAGCTTTCGAATACCTGGTGAAACCCCTGGATATCGTCGAACTCGACCTGGCCGTTGCCAAAGCCTTTCAGGTTCGGGCGCTGGAAGACAAGGTCGCGTATCTGGTCGAGGAACGGCAGAGAGAGTACGCCATCGACAATATCATCGGTCGTTCGCCCCGGATGCGCGATGTCTTCAAGCTCATCGGGTCCGTGGCGGATACGCGCACGAACATTCTCATCCAGGGGGATAGCGGCACGGGCAAGGAGCTTGTGGCCAAGGCCATCCACTACAACAGCCCCTGGAAGGACGAGCCGTTCATCGTCATCAACTGCTCGGCCATCACCGACACTCTCCTCGAAAGCGAGTTGTTCGGACACGTCAAGGGCGCCTTCACGGACGCTTTTTGCGAAACCCGCGGCAAATTCGAAATCGCCGGCCGGGGGACGCTGTTTCTGGATGAAGTCGGGGACGTCTCGCCCGGCCTCCAATCCAAACTCCTTCGCGTCATCGAAACACGGGATTTCATGAAGGTCGGCGGGGAAAAGGTGCTCAAGACCGAAGCCCGCATCATCGCCGCGACCAACCAGGACCTGACCGACCTCATCGCGCGGGGGCGATTCCGGGAGGATCTCTATTACCGGCTCAAGGTCGTCGAAATCAACCTGCCTTCGCTCCGCGATCGCCGCGAAGACATCCCCGACCTTGTGGCCTACCTCCTGATCAAGATCAACAGGGAACTCAAAAAGAACGTGCGGAAGGTCCCGCCCGAAGTCATGAAACGACTCGAGGCGCTGCCCTGGAAGGGGAATGTCCGCGAACTCGAAAATGCCCTGACACGGGCCGTGATTCTGGCCAAGGGCGATGTCATCCTCAAGGAAAACCTTCCTCTGACTCCGCCGGCCGAAACCGCCCCGCCCGAAGGGCTGGAGCCGTTGAAGGATGTCGAAAAAGAACATATCCGGCGGGTGCTTCAGGAAACGCGGGGCAACAAGATGCGGGCCAGCCGGATTCTTCGGATCAGCCGGCCGACCCTGGACAAAAAAATCCGGGAATACGGGCTTGAAGATAAAGGGGTTTTGGAATTATGATCGGAACGAAGTCCTGAAATCAAGGAAGGAGCGCAACATGGCGACATCATCCCGTTTCGGCGCTGAAGACCTGAGTTTTTCATCCGGCCTCGGGCGAAGGGGATTTATGAAAACCGTGCTGACCGGAACGGCCGTTTCCGCGGCCGCCCTGAGCCGTTTGAATGCCTCGATCTATGAAAGCCTGGGGGTTCTCAACGAGCGGCATCTCGGAGAGCCGGCTCCCGACGGCGCCTATTGGGAGGCTCTGAAACGGCATTTCATGTTCCAGGACGATCTGATCATGATGAACAACGGGACCGTCGGCCCCATGCCGCGGCCGGTCTTCAATACCTTGATGAAATATTTCCGCATGCAGGTCGCCAATCCGTACGATGTTTACAATTATCTGCCGACTTTGAAGGAGGCCGTGAGGGTGAAGCTGGCCGCTTTCATCGGAGCGTCCCCGGACGAAACCGTTCTGACGAGCAACACGACGGAAGGCATCAACCTGGTGGCCCAGGGGCTCGATCTGGCCGAAGGCGATGAAGTTCTGATGACCAACCTCGAGCATCCGGGCGGCATCAACCCCTGGAAAATCCGCGAAAAACGGCACGGCATCGTGGTCCGGGAGATTCCCGTCGGCGTGCCTCCGAAAAGCGTCGGGGAGTTTGTGGAGGCCTTTGCCCGGGCCCTGACCCCCAAAACCCGGGTTATTTTCCTCAGCCACACCGTCTATATGACGGGATTGATCGCGCCTCTCAAGGAAATCAGCCGGATGGCGCACGAGAAGGGGATCCTTGTCGCCGCCGACAGCGCTCACGGCCTGGGCATGCTCGATCTCAACATGAAGGACCTGGGTGTCGACTTTTTCGCCTCCAGCCCCTACAAGTGGATGGGAGCGCCGACGGGAATCGGTCTTCTCTATATCCGCAAGGAGGTCCAGGACCGCCTCTGGCCGACGATTGTCTCTTCGGGATGGGATGCCGTTCAAACCGGCGCCCGCCGGTTCGATCCCCAGGGGCAGCGGGCCGATGCCATGGTCATGGCCCTCGGAGAAGCCCTGGAATTTCAAAACGTGATCGGCAAAGCCCGCATCGCCCGCCGCATTCGAGGTTTGGCCGCCCACCTCAAGTCCGGGTTGAAGACAATTCCCGGCGTGACGCTCCACACTCCCGAAGATCCCTATTTGAGCGCGGGACTGACGGTTTTCTCCCTGAAAGGCGTGAACAGTCAGGCGATCGTCGATTATGTCCGGGAGAAACACAACCTGGTCATCCGCACCGTGGGCATCAGCGCCGAGGACATCACGGCCGTTCGCGTTTCCACCCCCATCTATATTTCCACGAAAGAGGTGGACATGGTTTTGGCCGGCGTCCGGCATTTTTCGTAAACTCTTTTTACAGAATGAAAAGAAAATTACAACAGGAATATCAGATTTCAGGCATCACATCAGGGGAACAAAACAATTTTTAGTTTGGCACGAAACATGCATTAAAGAAGGACAAAGGAGTTCGTGGAAGACAAACCACGATACCCCGAATCTCAAACCCTCCTTCTTTTTTCCTGGAGGGGCGCTGCAGGCGGCGCCCCTCCTTTTTTTGTGAGTCCAAGCGCTGAGATGGCGGATCGTGTTGTGAATGGTCCCGAAGGTTCAGGCGTTGTGGGCGGTAGGCTTGAAGGCGCGGAATATGCCGAAGATGGATTCATGGAGAACATATCGGCATTTCTCGAAACCGATCTTTTCCAGCCAGAGAATCCAGAATTCGGGAGGGACGGCGTACGGGACGTGCCAAGCGTCCCGCAGTCCGGAAATCCACCGTTGCGAATTGGGTTGGACGACGGAAAAGGCAAAAAGCCCGCCCGGTTTCAAGGCGTCAAAAACATTCCGGCATACGGCGATTTTGTCTTCGTTGCTCATTTCATGAAGGAACAGGTGGGAAAGAACGGCGTGAAAGTGTTCGGGCTGGATGTATTTTTCGGGCCGGCCGTACGATGCCTTGAACCGAACTCCGAATTGCTTCATGCCGGCTCCGAGAAGCCGAAGGGCGTCCGCGGAATCATCCATGACGGTCAAGCGGGACAACACGCGGTCTTCAAGAATGCGGACAGCCAGGTCTCCGGAGTCGATGCCGATTTGAAGAAGATGGGTTTCCGCCCGTTCTTCGAGAGGCAGACAGGACAGAAGACGATCAAGGAGATCCATGAAGCGGGGAGCGACAAGCGGGGGAACCGGCACATGCGGCGATCCGTTCCTCAGATCGCCTCGTTTCCCATTGTTTTCCGTTATCATGATCGTTTCTCTCCGCCGACGACTTGTCTTTGGGGCATAGATTAAGTCGATGGGAAGTCTTGAAAGTGGAAAAAAAGAGCTTAGTTCTGGTTTAACGTGAGCTCGATCGCGGCCGGGTAGGATATCTGAGGATCGAGGGTTTCCCTGGCCGAGGACATCAGGAAGGCGACGGAAGGCTGGAAACTCCCGTTGAACATCGGGCGTCCGTTGACTCGAACATCGACATCCCGGTTGATATCGATCAAATCCTCTTCCAGGAAGACCGTGAGACCCAGAACGTTTTGAGTCCGGATTTCGATGGTGTTGGTTCCCGGTAGAATCTCCGCGGTCACCCGGGCCGGCCATTTCGAGACATCGTTGACGCGTATCCAGAAGCTTTGGCTGTATTCCCGTTCGTTGACGACGAGTTCGATCCGTGAAGGAGACGGCAATCTCCGGCTGTTCTTGAAAAGATCGACGATGCGGCTGCGGATCTCATCCAGTCCGATATCATGATCCCTCCCCGCCCATTCGTCATAGGCGACGGCATAATTGAATCGCTTCAGTGTGCTGAAGGCCCGCCGTTGCCCTTCCGGGAAAATCATGGTGTCGTCGTCGCCGTGAGCCATGTAGACGGGCGTATGGAGGAGATTCCGAAGAACATCGCGGTCCTGGTTGGTTTCCGGAGGGGTCTGCTTGACGACGGGATACCCCATATTGGAGGCGATGGCGGCGAACCGGTCGGCGTAATGGGTTCCGTAGAAGAACGTGGCCATGCCGCCGTTGGATGTTCCCGAGGCATATAGCCGGTTGGTGTCGATGCTGTATTGTTTCAAGAGATAAAGAAACATGGCCCTCAAGCCCTCTTCCGAGGACGGCTCCCACCACATGCCTTCGGCTTGAGGCACGAACAAAATATGTCCGGCCAGCTCGCTGTTTTTCATGAGATTCTGGTAAGCGACGGACAGAGCCTGATCGCCCTTCCCGTCCCCGCCGCCGAAGTAGACGACCATCGGATGGATTTCCATGGGATCATAGTCCGAAGGCAGATGAAGATAGAACGGCTGGAGACGTCCCGTCAAAGGGTTGATGACCGCTTGTTTATAGAAGCCTCCCGTCCAGATGTTGAACGGCTTCATCATGTTCAGGACCTGTTTGACGGAGTCCAGATCGTTCGTGATGGAGGCCGGATCGCCCTTGTCGAGGTAGATGTAATCTTCCAGGGCTTTGTAAAGACCCAGAAGCTCGCGGGGCACCACGTAGGAACTCCGCGTGAGGAAAGATTCCGCTCTGTCCCGAACAGATCCCGGGGGGCCCTCGGCGAGTTGTTTCATGGCCTCGGGGGATTTCCGGTACAGGAACAGGGCTTTGGCGGCATTGTATTTGATGACGGGATTGGGGGAATCGAGATAAATTTTCGGGTTCAATCCGGCCGGAATTCCCCTCAAGCCGAGATAGGCGGCGGCCAGATTCTGGTTTTCGGGAAACGGAGACGCGAGAAAGTCCTCGACGATCTTCCGTCCCAGAAAAGGCCGGTTTCGGCGGAGCGAACTGAGAAGAACCGTCTTACTCAGCCCTTCATCCGTCTGCATCTCCGCCCAGGTCATTTTTTTCTTTTCGACAAAAAGAAACTGAAAATGCTCCTTGACGATGCAGTCATCCACAACATAAGCACCCTGGAAAATCAACCGGTCGGGAATTCCCGCGCTCCCGTTATGTGCGATCTGGGCTTCTCCGCCGGGAACCCGGCTTGTGAACACGAATGTCTCGCCCGTCCAGGTCTTCTGCACGCCTTCGAAAACAACCGTGAGCGGTTCTTCGGCCTCAATCAGATAAGAATCGCCCGGGGCGACGGGATCTTCCGGAAGCTGAAAAACGCGGCTCAGAAGGGGATGGAGGCTGGAGGCCATTTCATTGTAATAAAAATTTCCATTGATGTTTTTTCCGCTGTCCGTCACAAGGAGATATCGAACGGCTTGAGGATCGTAATCGGAAAGCCTTCGGAAGAGATCGAAGTATTCTTCAGCACCGAGGCGGTCCCTCAACTCGGCCCTGTTCACGACTTCAAATTTCTCCCTGTTGTATTGAAAGGCGAGCTGGTAGACGTTGTTATGAACACCCACGACGGCCATTTTGACCGTCCACTGGATGTTGAGGATATAGGTTTCCGGTCGTCCGGCCCGGATCTGGCGTTCGACGTCGAAGATCTGACGGAAGGTTAGCACATCGCCCGGTTTATATTGATACCGAATGAGATATCGGCCTTGATGATCCGCGCCGGTCCGCCCCCGTTTCCAAAAACCGGCCAGGGGGTCGGCGCCGATTACCAGAATGATAATAAGAATCCAAGCCTTACGCATCAGTTACTCCTAATATATTATACACTACATATCCATATGTTAGATTCATTTCCGGCGAGTTTCTTCCATTCCGGGTCCGGGCCTCCTTGCGCTCCGCTGAAACCGGTTTGCGGGAGACATGAAGAAGCGACGACATAGACGCTGCGTCGGTTTCCGTTGTAAGATGAGGCGGATTGACGGGAGATCAGTTTGATGGAATGGATCTTTGCCGCGACGGGACTGGCCGTTCTTCTGGCCTATTGGACCGTCGAGCGGGTTTTATTGAAGCGAAACCGGGATCAAATCCCCGTCCGCATCGCCGTGACCGGCACCCGGGGAAAATCGAGCGTGACCCGGCTGATCGCGGCCGCTCTCGCATCTTCCGGTTATCGTGTCCTGGCCAAAACCACGGGATCAAAGGCGGCCCTCATTTTTCCCGGCGGTCTGGAAAAGGACATCCCCCGCCGCGGTCTTCCCTCCATCCTTGAATTGCGGGACATTCTCCGCACGGCCGCCCATTTGAAGGTCGATGCTTTTGTCGTCGAGATGATGAGTATTCGGGAAGAGTGCCTCCGTGTCGAATCCGGCCGGATTCTTCGTCCCCAAATCCTCGTTCTGACCAATGTCCGGCCCGACCATCTCGAAGCCGTGGGACGGTCCCGCCCGGATGCGGCCCGGGTTCCGGCCGCGGCCTTTCTCCGGGGCGGCACGGTCATCCTTCCCGCCGAAGAGGTCTGCCCGATATTCGAAGAAACCGCCCGCAAACGGGGTGCGGACCTGGTACGGGCGGAGCCCCTGTCTCCGATTGAGCTGTCCGCCGTGCCGCATCTTCCCTATGAGGAATTTGAGGTCAATTTGCGTCTTGCGGTTGCCGCCGCCGGCCGACTTGGGGTGAGTGTCCCCGATGCCTTGAAGGGACTGGCCGGAGTCATTCCCGATCCCGGAAGTCTCAGGATTTGGGACCTGCCCTTCGGCCCATCGGGAGAACGCATCCCCTGTGTCAGCGCTTTCGCCGCCAACGAGCCCGAATCGACGGCCCGCATCCTGGATAAACTCGACAAAAAAGACGGGTGGTCCGGCCGTCCGAAAATCGGGCTTCTCAACCTCCGGTCCGACCGTCCCGAAAGATCCCTTCAATGGGCGGAAGCCCTGGACGGCGGTCCTTTCAACGGTTTCCGCCGCCTTTTCCTGTGCGGAGAGCCGGCCCGGGCCATGCTGAGAATTCTGAAGAGAAAGAGCCGCCGTCCGGGTCCACAGATCTTTCGCGTCCGGAGCGGCCATCCCGCCGCCATCACCGGAGAGCTTCTGGCGACCGCTTCGGCCGAGAAGGGGATTGTTGTCGGCATGGGAAATATGGCCGGCCTGGGCCGGGACATCGCCGCTTTCTGGGAAACCGAAGGGAGCCGTCCATGACTCTGGAGACTTTCCTGGCCGGGGTATTGCTGGCGCTGCTTTTCACCGAATGGACCGGCCTTTCGCCCGGCGGAATCGTCGTTCCCGGCTATATCGCCCTTCATCTGAATCAGCCCGGCCGTATTCTGGCCACCCTGGCCGTTGCGCTCGTCTGTCTCGGGCTCTACCGGCTGGCCGCCGGATTCTTCATTCTTTTCGGCCGCCGCCGGTTCGTTTTTTTTCTTCTGGCCGGCATGGTTCTTGCTCAGGTCTGGTCTCTTGTCGCCCCGGGCGGTTTTCCCGGTCAGGGCGCCGAACTTCGGGTCATCGGCTGGGTCGTCCCGGGACTTCTGGCCAACAGCCTGGAAAGGCAAAAGATCGCCCCGACCCTGTCCGGGCTCGCGGTCGTGGCCGTCATGGCCCATCTTCTGATCAAGGTTGTGGAAATCCTGGCGGGGCGATGAAGCTCATCGGGATTCATGGACTTGCCGCGGCCGGGCTCGCCGTTCTTCTGCTGTCCGGACTTCTTCTCGGACCGGAAACCGTTCTCCATCGGCAGGCCGAAGATGCGGCCTCCCGTATGGCCCGCGGGTTGGCCGCAATCCGGGCCTGCGCCGCCGCCGCCGGACACGCCGCCGACCCCGCCGACGATCCCAACGGCACGGGCCTCATCGGGCTCGAATATTCCGAATTGACAACGACCAAGGGCGATCCCGCGGCCAAGCGGACGTCCGCCGTTCCGGACTTCGCCGCTCTTTTTGTTCATCTCTACAGTCAGGCCGGCGCCCGGCCCGGAGAGGCCGTGGCCGTCGGCGCCTCAAGCTCGTTTCCGGCCTTCATCCTGGCCGCCCTGTCCGCCGCCGAAACTCTGGAACTCCGGCCCCTTCTCATCGTCTCTCTGGCCGCCTCGCAGTGGGGCGCAAACAATCCCCGTTTCACGTGGCTAGACATGCAGGATTGTCTGAACCGGGCTGGTGTTTTAACCATCCGCCCCCTGGCGGTTTCGCTCGGCGGGGAGGATGACGCCGGGAGAGGGCTGTCTGAAAGCATGAGAACCTTTTTGGCCTCGGAAGCCGGAAAACGCGGCTTTCCGCTTATCGAAGAAACGGATCTCGAGCGCAACGTCTCCCGGAGAATGGATCTTTTCCGGACTTCGGCCGGCGATACGCGCATCGCCGCTTTTGTCAATATCGGCGGCGGGGCGGCCAATATGGGCGCGGATGCGGGCATCCTGTCGCTTCGTCCCGGCCTGACTTCCCCTCCGCCGCCTGCGGAGGCGGCATCCCGCGGCGCCGTCCATGCCATGGCCGATGCGGGCGTTCCCATCATTCATATTCTGAATATCCGGGGGCTGGCCGAGCGCTACGGGTTTCCCTGGGATCCGGTCCCGCTTCCCGATCCCGGAACCGTGACCATCCGCGGCATTCCGGTCCGGTCGCCGTTTGCTTTTCTGGTCCTGGCCGCAGCGTACTTCATCCTCGCCGGGGTGATTCTTTTCCGGATGAGGAGAAAAATCGAAGTTCACTCGTAGACGATGCGGTCGGCCGGCGCCGTGTCCGGATCCCGCAGGAATGCGCCGGTTCCCTTCTCGATGACTTCGGCGTAACGCGGCACCCCGCTCAACACCACGGCCCGTTCGGGCTCGTCCTCGGACCAGATTTCCAGAAGGCTGAGAATGGTCGAACAATGGCGGCCGACCCGGATGTCGATCGGCCAGCCGCTCTCGTCGATTTTTTCGAAGAGAAGTCCGCGCTGCCCGGCCCGAACGACGAATTCGTCCCGTCCGGTCAAAAGAAGGTCGCGCGTCGTCCGGCCCCGTGTCGCGTCGAGGAAGGGCTGGGGGGCCTCGAGAAGAAGCGAAATCGCGTCGCTGTTGTCTCCGATTTCCCGGTGGGAAAGGCCGCGAAGCGCCTCCGGCGAGTATTCGACGCCGATCGAAAACCCTTCGGTTCCGCTGATGATCATCGCGGCCAGGGCGGCCAGATCCTGGCCTTTCGGATGGGTGACGATGGCGCTGATCACGGGATACTGGAGCTCGGCCTCATGGAGATCGATGACGATGTCGATGTTTTCCCGGCGGATGAGTTCCATGATGGCGAAGGACGTTTTTTCGGTCAGGGTCCCGTCGGGACGTCCGGGGAAGGTCCGGTTGAGATTGCGGATGTCGACATAGGCCAGTTGCTGGCGCGTCGGATAATGGCTGTAGACCTCGGGGTCCGGCCATTGGTCGAGAGGGTTGGACCAGCGGTCGCCCATGCGGAAGGTCTTTTCACCCCAGGGCGTCGCGATTGTGTAATCCGGAGGATAGGCGCCGCCCAGCCGCGTGACGGTGGACGCGCTGCGATTGGCCGTGATGACGATGAACAGCCGCCCTTTTTCGACGAGGCCGTTTTCCGCCAGGATCCATCCGGCCAGCCGTCCGGCCGGCTCCTCGGGATGTGTTCCGCCGAGCACGAGAACGGCTCCGCCGGGCTCCCGTCCCTCGAGAACATAGACATGGGCGTCGTTGGTGCCGCCGCGCAGGCCGGGCAAATAGTCTCCGAGTGACCCGATCCGGGTGACGCCCGGCCCGGCAACGACGGCCTCGCGGAGATTCCGGCTCCGGTGAAAATCGGCCCCGGCCAGAATGCAGAGAATGCCGCCGAGTCCGGCCGCGGCCGCCTTGCGGAAAACAGTCGGATTCACGATTGCCCTCTCATTTCAACCGTAGAAGCCTGAGAAGAAAAGGAACGAGGACGATGACATAGAGGATTTCATCCTCGAGTTTCCGGCTTTTCAGAAAATTCCAGATAAGGAGGACGGCGATGAAGGCGGCCATCACGTAATACAGAATCGTCACAATCATGGAATTTCTCCTTTAAAAAACCGTGAGGAAGCCCAGCTTTTTGCTGTATACAACCATGAGTGTTCCGGCGAGGATGATAAGGATTGCGGGGATCAGGCAGGCCTTGAGGAATCGTCCGTAGGGCTCGGTCATCTCCGTCGTCGAAACCGTCAGCCGGCCGATGATCGCCGTCGGCGGCAGGGCGTCTCCAAGAGGCCAGATCATGCTCATTCCGGCCAGGGCCACCACGGGATTGAGGCCGATGGTGTTGAAAAGCAGGGCCAGGGGCACGCCGAGGACGGGCGCAGCGCCCCACATCAGCACGGCCTCCGAGACGGGAAGCGTCACGAAAAGAGTCAAAATGACGATGGTCACCGGAAGAGTGACGACTGTGATGGCGATAAGGCCGCGGACTCCGGTCAGGGTCATGATCTGGACGAGGATGCCGACGCAGGTCAGCGTTCCGATGAGCGGCAGGAGCTGGGCGACGGTGTCCCGGCAGATCCGGAAAACGGGAAGGCGGATCGGGGAGAGGACCACGGCCGTTCCGGCCGCGGCGGCGAATATCAGCGGCAGCCCGAGGATGGGAAAGGAGAAGGGAAAGACCCGCCCGGCCGCGACAAGAAGAAAAAATAGAAAAAACGGCATAAAGACGCGGATGCCGTTCATTCCGGCGGGACAGTCCGGAAGAGCGGACAGGGTTTTTTCGAGATCGATGGGTTTGGCCCCCGCTCCCAGGATGAAGATCGTCAACAGGGACAAAACGACACAGGGAATAAGCAGGGGCAGAAAGAACCCCACATAGGGCATATTGACTCCGGCCGCCGTCAGCATGGCCCACAGACTGACGGGCGGCGCGGCCGCGCTCAATCCGGCAATCAGAAAGATGGCGGCGGCGACGCGAGGACGGGCGAGCCCCATGGCGCTGAGGACCGTGGCGGCCATACCGCCGGCGATGAGAACGGTCACGCTGCCCGCGCCGGTCAGGGCGCCCGGAACGAGAAGCACCAGGACAAGAAGCGAAAACAGCACGGTTTTCCGCCGGTGGAACTTCCGCAGGATGCCGCGGACAAGAAAAGCCACACCTCCCGATTCCTTGAGAAGATTCATGAAGATCGTGGCCGTGACGAAAATGAGAATGATATCGAAATACGTGAAGGCCCCTTCGGCGATATGGCGGACCGGCAGTCCTTCGCCCCCGGCCAGGGCGCCGGCCAGGGCGGCGGAAAACATGGAGAGTTCCGTGGACAGTTTCAGGATTTTGGCCAGAATGTAGACGCCGGCCATGACGGCCAGGATCAGGGCGGCCGATTCGGTTGCGGTCATGAGCGGATCCCCCGTCAGTGCCTTTGCTGATGCACGGTGATCGCTTGGATGCAGTGAAACGTGTCGGCGGAGTCGCGGTTGCGGCAGAGGCCGCGCTCGACGATCAGAACCCCGAGCGCATAGTCGTCCCAGCGGTAAATGCCGTTGTCCGTGTTCCGGCCGGTCAGGGAAGACAGTTCCTCGATGCCCGCGCTGACGGGGGGAAGATCCAGATAGGCCAGGATGCGGTTCAATGGCCGGACGTCATGAATATGGAAAAATTTCCGTGTGTCGTCGATCCGGATTTTAAGCCGCGGTCCCGGTTCGGGAAAGGAGTATTTTGTGACGGGAACCCGGCCCGAGGTGCCCTTGCTGACGGTGAAGGGGTAATCGGGAGCCTTGGGGGGGAAGAGGCTTTCCTTGATGTCCTCGAAAACAATCGTGTCGTCCGGAATTGTCTGAACGAAGAAAAATGCTATGCCCAGGACCACGGCGATGATCAGGGGACGTCCGATGTGTTCGATCCGCCGCGTGAAGAGAAGCTGGAAGATCCAGAGAAGAACGATGACGAAAAGTACGGCGAGAATGGTCTCGAGCGTGGCCGTCCGGATCATGTCATTTTCCGAAGAGGGTCTTCAACTCCGTCATGAGATCCATGTTTTTTTCGACTTCGATCATCGGAATGTTTCCGGCCGCGGCGATCGAAGAAAAGCGTCCGTCGGCATTCCCCTCCACGTTGATGAGAAGGATGTCCGAGTTCGGGGCCACGGCGTCGATGCTCTGTTCGTCGGTGGTGTCGCCGGCGGCGGCGCCCTGGGAGCGCCGTTTCATGCCCTCAATATGGGCGCCGATGACCCGGATGCCCCGGCTCCGCGCTTCGGCGATCAGCGCCGCCGTGCGTTTGAGCTCGTCATCCATGGATATCCCGGCCGCCCCCATGCCTTTCAGGCTGGCCCCCATGACGATGATGAGCGTCTTGTAAGACGTCTGCCCCTGATGTCCGGCCGCAAGTTCGGCCGTGGAGGCCGTGATCTCCATTTCGAAATCCACGCCGATTCTCTGCAGCACGACCTTGAGCATGACGGGTCCGGGGCTCTGCCCGCACGAAGTGAGAAGAACGGGCTCTTCGGCCCGAAGAGTCTCGGCTCCAGCGGCCGGGAGGAGGCCGCTCATGGCCCACAGAATGAGAACGATTCCGACGGGGATTTTAAGCCATAAATGTGTCATGCTCGACTCCTTCGGCTATTGGACTGTCTGTCTCCATATGATAGGCAAAACCCCCGCCGAAATCAATCACAACTCGCGAATTGATCCGGTCCCCCTGATCGTTTCACGAGTCGAGGCGGCTGCAGATTCAAGGCGCGGAAAAGTTTTGACCGGTGTTGCGGCCTGTGATATAGTAACCGGCCTCATAGGGAATAAAACCCAAATTTCAGGAGTTGAGACAATGACAACCGCGCTCTTCTGGCTGGCCCCCATCGGATCCGCTGCGGCACTTTTTTTCGCCTGGTATTTCTTCAAGGATATGAAGAGGCAAAGCGAAGGCACCGAGAGGATGGCGGAAATCGCCTCCTACGTCCGAACGGGCGCCATGGCCTATCTCCGGCAGCAATACAAAGTCGTGATCGCCGTCTTCGCCGTTCTGGCCGTTCTGCTGGCCTTTATGGCCTTCGTCCTCAAGGTCCAGAACCCCTGGGTTCCCGCGGCCTTCCTGACCGGCGGCTTTTTCTCGGGTCTGGCCGGGTTCTTCGGGATGAAGACGGCGACCTATGCCTCCTCGCGAACGGCCAACGCCGCCCGGACGTCCCTGGATGCGGGGCTTCGCGTCGCCTTCCGAAGCGGCGCGGTCATGGGTCTGGCGGTTGTCGGACTGGTTCTTCTCGATATCGCCCTCTGGTTTCTCATTCTGAAGCATTTCTATCCCGTGACCGACGACGGCCATAACCTCATCGTCATCACGACGACCATGCTGACGTTCGGCATGGGCGCTTCGACCCAGGCGCTGTTCGCCCGTGTCGGCGGCGGCATCTTCACGAAAGCGGCCGACGTCGGGGCCGACCTTGTCGGCAAGGTCGAAGCCGGCATCCCCGAGGACGACCCGCGGAACCCGGCGACCATCGCCGATAACGTCGGCGACAACGTCGGCGACGTGGCCGGCATGGGCGCGGACCTCTATGAGTCTTTCGCCGGATCCATCCTGGCCACGGCCGCCCTCGGCGCGGCCGCGTTTCTCGGTCAGGGCGAAATGCAGCTTCGGGCCGTCATCGCGCCCATGGCCATCGCCGCCGTGGGCACGCTTCTTTCCATCCTCGGCATTTATGTCGTCCGCACACGGGAAGGCGCGACCCAGAAGGAACTCCTCAATTCCCTGGGCCGGGGCATTAACTTCAGCTCCTTTTTCATTGTCATTCTGTCGTTTGTGGTTATCCGACTCCTGGAACTCCCCCTGGGGATCTGGATGTCCATTATCGTCGGTCTTAGTGCCGGGATCGTCATCGGCAAGTCGACGGAGTATTTCACCTCCCACTCTTACCGGCCGACGCGGCGCATCGCCGAAAACGCCAAGACCGGTCCGGCCACCGTTCTGATTGCCGGCCTGGGCGTGGGCATGATGTCGACCGGGGTTCCCGTGCTGGCCATCGTCCTGGGGACGATTTTCGCCTACCTGTTCGCCGCCGGTTTCGATCTGGCCAACGCCGGCATGGGTCTCTACGGAATCGGCATCGCCGCCGTGGGCATGCTCTCGACTCTGGGCATCACCCTGGCCACGGACGCCTACGGCCCCATCGCCGACAACGCGGGCGGCAACGCCGAAATGAGCGGACTGGATCCGGAAGTCCGGAAGCGGACGGACGCCCTGGATGCACTGGGCAATACGACCGCGGCCACGGGCAAGGGTTTCGCCATCGGATCGGCCGCCCTGACCGCTCTGGCGCTCCTGGCCTCCTACGTCGAGGAGATCAAGATCGGACTGATCCGGATCGGCCGGACGACTCTGGCCATGGCCGACGGCGATGTCATCGAGACGGCCACGGCCACGATCACCGATTTCATGAACTATTACAATGTCAGCCTGATGAATCCGACCGTGCTCATCGGCATCCTCACGGGCGCCATGATGGCCTTTCTCTTCTGCGGCCTGACCATGACCGCCGTCGGACGTGCCGCCTCGAAAATGGTCGACGAGGTTCGCCGCCAGTTCCGGGAGATCGCCGGGATCATGGAAGGGACAACCGTTCCGGATTATGCAAGCTGTGTGTCCATCTCGACCCGCGGCGCCCAGCGTGAAATGATGCTGCCGTCGCTTCTTGCGATTTCCGTCCCCATTGTGATCGGCCTTCTGCTCGGCGTCCCCGGGGTCATGGGCCTGCTGATCGGCGGAACATCGACCGGCTTCGTTCTGGCCATTTTCATGGCCAACGCCGGAGGCGCCTGGGACAACGCGAAGAAGTACATTGAAGAAGGCCACCTCGGCGGCAAAGGCTCCGAGGCCCACAAGGCCGCCGTCATCGGCGACACGGTCGGCGATCCGTTCAAGGACACGTCGGGTCCGAGCCTGAACATCCTGATCAAGCTCATGAGCATGGTGGCCATCGTCATGGCCGGGCTCACGGTCGCTTTTTCCGTTCTCTGATCCGCGGACGACGCGGAGTTGCGATGGAATCCCGATCCGGGAGGATGCGCATGACGAAATCGAAAAGGCTCTTGGCTTCGTCCGCCGCGGCCGTTCTGGCCGTCTTCCTGGCGGCCTGCGGCGAGGCGGCTTTCGAACCTCTGCCCGTCACCGAAGATGAGGTTCTGTCCCATATCCGCTTCCTGTCCCACGACCTTCTCGAAGGCCGGGGTCTCGGCAGCCGGGGAATCGAGCTGGCCGCTCTTTATCACGAGGAGTTTTTCCGCCTGTTCGGTCTTGAACCGTTTTTCGGTTCGAGCTACAGGCAGACCTTCGAACTCCGGGGTTCGCTTCCGGACCGGAAGGCCTTGTTCCAGGCCGTCTCCGGCGTCAACCGGATCGTTCCCGTTCTCCATGACGATTTTGTCGTCCAATCCGTGAGAGAGGATGTCCCCGAGGACATTTCCGGAGAACTTGTCTATGCCGGATTTCTCATCCAGGCGCCCGAGAGAAACTGGGACGATATCAAAGGGGCCGACCTTTCGGGCAAGATTCTGCTCTGTGAAATCAATGAGCCGGGAAACCGTCCGGGCGGGATCTTCGACGGCGAGGACATGACATACTACGGACGCTGGCCCTACAAATTCGAAAAGGCGGCCGAACTCGGCGCGGCCGGGGTGATGATCATTCACAACACCCGCGGCGCGGCCTACGGCTGGGATGTCGTCCGAAATTCCTTTGTTCGGGAAAAGTTCTTCATTCCGAACGCCGTTCAGGCGCCCGGATTCCAGGGCTGGATCCACGGCAACCTGGCGGCCCGGATCGTCTCCGAGGCCGGGCTGGACCTTGCGGCTCTTCGGGAAAAGGCCGAGACGGAGGCCTTCGCTCCCGTTCCGTTGGGATTCACGGGGACCGTGCGGCAGAAGCCCGCGTTCCGCTCCATCGAGGCGACCAACGTCGCCGGTCTGATTCGGGCCGGCCACCGGAAGGCGTCCGACCGAACCGTTGTCCTGACCGCCCATTACGATCACCTGGGCAAAGACGAAAATTTGCCGGGAGATCAGATCTACAATGGAGCCGTCGATAACTGTTCGGCCTCGGCCTCCCTGCTGGCCCTGGCCTCCTATTTCGCGCAGCGCCCCGAGGATCTGAAAATCAACCTGGTTTTCGCCGCCGTGACGGCCGAGGAAGAGCTCATGCTCGGCTCGGAATATTTTGTCCGCAACCTGGACATCCCCAATGAAAAAATCGCCGCCAACATCAATTTCGAAATGACCAATGTCTGGGGAGAGACGGAAGACGTCTTCGCCATCGGCGCCGCCCACTCGGACCTGGATGACGTCTGCCGCCGGGCGGCCGAACGGCTGGACCTCCGTTATATTCCGGAACGGAATGCGCATCTGGGCTTTTTCTTCCGGTCCGACCAGATCAGTTTCGCCCGGGGAGGCATTCCCGGCGTCTGGCTTCACCAGGGCATCGTCTCCCGGGGAGAGGACAAGGGCTATGCCCTGAGAAAATTCGAGGAATACCAGAAGACGAAATACCATCAGGTCACGGATGAAATCGAGGACGACTGGGATTTGCGGGGGACGCTGCAGATCATCGCCTGGGCGAGAGAGATCGTGCGCATCCTCGGCGAGGACGACCGGATCCCCGATTTCAAGCCGCACAGCGCCTTCCGTCGTCCGGGCCGTTGACCGGCCGTCCCGGCGGATCGATTCCGCCGTCGCGCACGCCGGCCGTTTCTTCGCCCGGATCCTGCGTCTTTCCGGGAGATTTTCCATTCCGGCCGCGGCTCGAAAAATTCGGCTTGAATTTCCATCGGCTTGTGTTAGAATAGCGTTCAGTCATGGAGAAGACGATCTCACACAAGAGCAGCCGGTTCGCCGACTATCTCAAACCCACCCAGGTCGTCGAGCTCAAAAGCCGGGAAAAAGTCGCCGCGGTCGAAGAGCTTCTCGGCGTTCTGACCAAACAGAAACTCATCGCCAACAAGAAAGTTCTCTTGACCCGGGTCATCGACCGGGAAAACCTGGAATCCACGGCCATCGGTCACGGCGTCGCCCTGCCCCATGCCCGCGTCGACACGGGCGGCGAGATCGGCATCGCCGTCGGACGATCGGGCAAGGGCATCGATTTCGACGCCATCGACGGCGAAAAAGTTCATCTCGTCATCCTGGTCATCTGGAATCCCTCCATTCCCGGGCTTTTCAACCACCTGTTCGCGGGATTGGCCCGCTATCTCATCCGCCCCGAATTCCGCCAGAGGATCTTCGAGGCCCCCGACAAGACGGCGCTCTATACCGTCCTTTCCGAAATCGACCTTGTCCTGCCCCACGAGGAAAAGATCGTCCACAGGGCGGGTTTGCTGAAAAAGCTCCAGGAAATCGAGATGAAAAAGCGGAAGGCCGCCAAGGACCAGATTAAAGCTCTTCAGAAAAACGCCGACATCCTCCGCGAAGAACTCGACGAATCCCTGCTGACGCGCTTCGACCGGCTGATCGAACGCTACGGTTTCGCCGTCGCCGACGCCGTCGACGGCGTCTGCCAGGGCTGCAATATCAATATTTCCACCCAGATGTATTCCGCCATCGAGGGCAGCAACGACATCTACGTCTGCGAAAACTGCGGCAAATTCCTCGTCTCGGTTCGCAAGAAAAAGAAATAGCCCCCTCTTTAATGTCCGCTTTCAGCGTGAGTTCCGATAAAGAGGAAGCTCTCCGGAAAAAAATGGACGATCTGGGCATCCGCGAGGCCGACATCGTCGAAAAGTTCATCCGTTCGGGCGGCCGGGGCGGCCAGAACGTCAACAAGGTCGCGACCTGCGTCTATCTCAAGCACCTTCCGACCGGGATCGAAGTCAAGTGCCAGCGGGAAAGGTCCCAGGCGATCAACCGCTTTTTGGCCCGAAGAATTCTGACCGGCAAAATCGAAAGCCGAGTCCTCGGCGCGCAGAGCGAGGAAGCGCAGAGGATCGCCAAGATCCGCCGTCAGAAAAGAAAACGGTCTCAGCGGGCGAAGGACAAAATGCTCGACGAGAAAAAGAAGCAGGGCGCCAAAAAACGCGACCGGGCCTTCAAACCCGAATCGGATTGATTCCGCGTTCGTGCGTGTCGGGCCACCAGGATTTCAGGAGGCGCCGGCCAGGCGGACGAGCGCGGCCAGCATGAGGTTGGCCCCCTTCTCGATGTCGTCCCAGGAGGCGCTCTCTCCGGGGGCGTGGCTGAGGCCGTCGGCGCAGGGGATGAAGATCAGACCGGAATCGCAGAGCCCGGCCAGGATCTGGGCATCGTGTCCGGCGCCGCTCGAAAGGCGCATCGAGGGATAGCCGAGCGTCCGGCATTCCTCCTCGAGCAATCCGGTGATCCGCGGCGAAACCGCAACCGGATCGGTCCGGTCGACGATCCGGGAGACGAACTCCAGTCCGCGCGCCTTCCCCACGTCCAGAGCCAGGGCGAGCAGTTCCTTTTCCATGTTTTCAAGGGCTTCGGCCGACAAGCTCCTGAAATCGAGCGAAAAGTCGGTCTGGCCCGGAACGACGCTGAAGGATCCGGGATGGAGGACGGCCTTGCCGATCGTCACGAGGCTGCCGTAATGGTTTGCGGCGACGTGGCGCGTTCCCCGAAGGGCGAAGTCGGCCAGGCCGAGAAAAGCGTCCCGCCGCAATTCGAGCGGCGTCGTTCCGCCGTGGGCGGCGACCCCGGCGAAGGAACACCAGCGGTATTGCTTGCCGGAAAATGCCTCGACCACGCCGATCGGGATTTCCTCGGTTTCGAGAACGGTTCCCTGTTCGATGTGAAGTTCGAGGAAGGCCTCGATCTCCGGACGCTCCTTGTGGGCTTGGAGGACTCCGTCGACGGTGAATCCCGCGCTTTCGAGAATATCCTTGAGCGGCGGACCCAGAAGCGTCTTTCCGGCCAGAACCGCTTCGCGATCCAGTCGGCCGGTGAAGGCCCGGCTGCCGAGGAAATCACCGACGAGGTTGCCTTCCTCGTCGGTGAAAGCGGCGACCTGTAGAGGCCGGCAGACCGGGAGATTCTCCTCGCGGATCCGGCGCAGGCATTCCAGCGCAATGCAGACGCCCGCGGCGCCGTCGAACATCCCACCCTGGAGAACCGTGTCGATGTGCGATCCGGCCATGACGGCCTTGCCCGCGCCTTCGAGGCAGCCGAAGATGTTTCCGGCGCCGTCGACACGGTAGAGGAGTCCGGCCTCGAGAATCCGGTCCTTCAGCCAGGTCCGGGCTTCGAGGTCGGCCCGGCTGAAGGAGGGACGGCTGACGCCTCCCTCGGGCGTCCTTCCGATCCGGCCCAGGGCTTCGATGTCGTTTCTGAGGCGTCCGATATCGACTTGCGGCGGCATATTCTCCCCCTTTATGGTTCTAGGGACGACGGCAGAGGAGCGCGATCATTTCGCGCACGGCGCGTTCGATGCCGACGACGGCGGATCGGGCGACGATGGAAAACCCGATGCTGAGCTCGGCGATTTCGGGAACGGCGACAATGGGCGCGACGTTCCGGTAATCCAGGCCGTGTCCGGCGTGGACCTCGAGCCCCGCCGCCGCGGCCTGTTTGGCCGCCTTTCGGACATCATCCAGGGTTTTGTCGCGACGGTCCGGTTCGGCGTCGGCGTAGGGTCCGGTGTTGATCTCGACAAGATCGACGCCCGTCTCCCGGCATGCCAAGATCTGGTCTTCGCCGGTGTCGACGAAAATGCTGACGCGGATGCCCGCCGCTTTCAACTCGCCGACGAAGGCCTTCAGACGCTCGACCTGGGGGACGACGTTCAGTCCGCCCTCGGTCGTCAGCTCATCCGGCTTTTCCGGGACCAGGGAAACCACGTGAGGCCGGATCTCGAGGGCGACGGCTTTCATTTCGTCCGTCGCGGCCATCTCGACATTGAGTTTCGTTTTGACGGTTTGGCGCAGGAGCCGCAGGTCGCGTTCCTTGATGTGGCGCCGGTCGGCCCGGATGTGGGTGACGATGCCGACGGCGCCCGCCTGTTCGGCCAGGAGGGCGACCAGGACGGGTTCGGGTTCGGCGCCGCGCCGCGCCTCCCGGAGAGTCGCAAAATGATCGATGTTTACGGAAAGATGCATGGCCATCCTCGAAGCTATTTTTTCTTGGCGGGAGCGGGTTCCGGCTCCTCGGTCTTTTCCATCTGGATTTTCACCCGGACTTTGGTTTGCGGCGTGACCAGGCGCATTTCCGGGCGGGGAAGGATCAGGTCGGCGTCGATTTCGGTCGAGTCCGTGAGGGCGGCGAGATTGATCGGCGTGGTCGTGACCTTGTCCGTCTTCAGAATCTTGCTCTCGGGCCCTTTGACTTCGACCTGGGGCGGAACGACCTCGATCTTGAGGAGTTTCAGGCCTTCAGCCGGTTTCCCGATAAGCGTGGGAACAATGTCCAGGCCGATCTGAGCCGTGTTTTCCAACCGGAGATCGACCTTGCTGGGGGTGATCCTGAGGACTTCCGCTCCCGGCGGCAGCGAGATCATGGATTGGTTGAGCGGATACTCCTCCTGGTAGATCGTGGCTTTCTCAAGGTCCAGCTTGGCGACGACGTTGGCCGGCGTGATCTGGTCGATGATGCGCATGCGGGCCCGGACGGTGACGTCCACGGAGACCGCCGGCTTTTCGACGAGTTCCATGTCGGGGGGAATATTCCGCGTCTCGAGCGGGATGGTCAGGGTTTTTTCGGAATAGGTTTTTTCCTCCGGAATGAGAATCAGCCAGAGAGCGAGGGCCAGCAGGACGGCGAAAAGTTTCAGCCCCCAGTTCCGGACGAAAAGATCGCGGATAAGGCTCATCGGGCGTTCCTCAGGTATTTCACGAGCCGCTCCCGCATCCGGCCGCTGTCTTCAAACTTTTCGATCGTTCCCCGGACGGCCAGGGAAATCGTCCCGGTCTCTTCGGAGACGACGATAATCGCGGCGTCGGTCTCCATGGACAGCCCGACGGCGGCCAGGTGGCGCGTCCGGGTCACGATGGGGCCGCTGAGCTTGTGGGTTGCGGGAAGGGGAAGCAGGCAACCCGCGGCGACGATGGTGTCGCCGCGGATAATGACGGCGCCGTCATGGAGAGGGGAGTGGGGAAAAAAGAGACTGACGAGGAGATCCTTGGACAGCAGGGCATTGACGGCCGTCCCGCGCTGGGCGTAACTCGCCAGCGAAATCTCCTTTTCGACGGCGAGCAGGGCGCCGATTCTCCTTTGTGACATGTAATCCAGGGCCCGGAAAAGGTCATCCATCTTTTCCTGAAGGGAGCGAAACGAGAAAGGCCTCCGCAGCGAGCGGGACCCGATGCCCGTCAGAAAACGCCGGATTTCCGCCTGGAAAAGGACGATGATGAGAATGATGAAGTAATTGATGAACGAACGGATGATCCGGTTGGAGACGGAGAGTTTGCCCCACTCCGTAATCAGGAACAGGATGCCGACGAGGCCGAGTCCGATGGCCATCTGATAGGCCTTGGTGTCCTTGATGAGGCGGAGAAACGAATAGAGGATGAAGGCCACGAGGACGATGTCCAGAAAATCTCCGAGCGTGATGTGCCGGAGGGTGCCGAGAATTTCAGCCGGCATGGGAGACGTTCTCCTTGACGGCTTCGGCCACGTGCAGGGCCCGCCGGACGGCGCCGACGTCGTGGACGCGGAGGATATGGGCGCCCCGGTCGGCGCAGAGGACGGCGGCGGCGATCGTCCCTTCGAGTCGGTCGGAAGCGGGAAGGTCCAGGATGCGGCCGATGAAGGCTTTGCGCGAGACGCCGACGCAGACGGGACGGCCGAGATCGAGAAAGGCATCCAGACCGTCGATGAGGGCCAGATTGTCCTCGAGCCTTTTGCCGAAGCCGATTCCCGGGTCGACGGCCAGGCTCTCTTCCGGAAGTCCGGCTTCGACGGCCGCATGGATGCGGTCCTTCAGGAATCCCCGGACTTCCCCGAGGACATCCTCGTAATGGGGGGCGTCCTGCATGGTCTGGGGCGTTCCCTGCATGTGCATGAGGATGACGGCCGCGCCGAACCGGGCGGCCGTCGCGGCCATATCCGGGTCGAAGCGCAGGGCGCTGATGTCGTTGACGATGCCGGCGCCTGCCTCGAAAGCGGCCCGGGCCACGGCGGCTTTGGTCGTGTCGATCGAAAGGGGAAGATCGATCTCCCGCCTCAGGGCCCGGATGACCGGAACGACGCGCTCGATCTCCACCTCGGCGGAAACGGGCAGGGACCCGGGGCGGCTGCTTTCGCCGCCGATGTCGAGGATGTCGGCCCCTTCGGCGGCCATATCCAGTCCGCGGGCGACGGCCTTGTCCTTATCCAGATAGATTCCCCCGTCCGAGAACGAGTCGGGGGTGACATTGAGGATGCCCATAACGAGCGCCCTCCCGCCGAAAGACAAATTGCCGTTGGAGAGTCGCAGTTTCGGGGCCGTCCGTTTCATCGTTTCAAGGTTTTGAGTTTGCCGTGTCCTCATCGTTAACGGGGGCGTCGCCGGATTTTTCCGCTTCTTTGTTCTCCGGCGCGGCCTCCTTCGCTTTGTCGCCGTTGATGACGGCCATGATTTCGTCCGAACTCAGCACCTCCTTTTCCAGGAGGAGAACGGCGATTTTTTCGAGCTTGTCGCTGTTCGCTTCCAGCAGCTCGTTGGCCCGGGCATAACATCTCATGATGATGCCCTTGACCTCTTCGTCGATGCGTTCCGAAGTCTTTTCGGAATAGTTCTTGTTCATGGCCAGGTCGCGGCCCAGGAAGATCAGCTCGTCGTGATCTCCGAATGTCATGGGTCCCAGGTCGGACATGCCCCACTGGCAGACCATCTTGCGGGCGATCTCGGTCGCCTTTTCGAAATCGTTGGCCGATCCCGTGGTCGTTTTTTTGAGAAAAAGCACTTCCGTGACCCGGCCGGCCAGAAGAACGGACAACTGGGCCTCAAGATAATCCTTGGTGTATGTGTAACGATCGTCCAGGGGCAGTTGCTGGGTCAATCCCAGGGCCAGTCCCCGGGGGATGATGGTCACCTTGTGAATGGGGTCGGCTTCGGGAATGAGCGCGGCGATCAGGGCGTGCCCGGCCTCGTGGTAGGCGGTATTGCGCTTTTCCTCGTCGCTGATGATCATGCTCTTGCGCTCGACGCCCATGAGGACTTTGTCCTTGGCATATTCCAGGTCCTTCATGGTGACCGATTCCTGGTCGAGACGGGCGCCCTGGAGAGCGGCCTCGTTGATGAGGTTGGCCAGGTCGGCCCCGGAGAAACCGGGTGTCGAACGGGCGATGACCTTGAGGCTGACGTCCTCGTGAACCGGGATATTCTTGATGTGGACGTTGAGAATCTCTTCGCGGCCCTTGACGTCGGGCATGGGCACCACGATCCGGCGGTCGAACCGTCCCGGCCGGAGCAGAGCACCGTCCAAAATGTCGGGCCGGTTGGTGGCGGCGATGACGATCGTGCCTTCATTGGCGGTGAAGCCGTCCATTTCGACGAGGAGCTGGTTTAATGTCTGCTCCCGTTCGTCGTGGCCGCCGCCCAGGCCGGCGCCCCGCTGGCGCCCGACGGCGTCGATCTCGTCGATGAAGACCAGACACGGCCCCTGTTTTTTGGCCTGTTCGAAGAGGTCGCGAACCCGGGAAGCGCCGACGCCGACGAACATCTCGACGAAGTCGGATCCCGAAATGGAGTAAAAGGGCACATTGGCCTCGCCCGCGACGGCCCGGGCCAGCAGGGTTTTGCCCGTCCCCGGAGCGCCGACCAGAAGCACCCCCTTGGGGATCCGGCCGCCGAGTTTCTGGAATCTCTGGGGGTCCCTAAGAAAGCCGATGATTTCCTGGAGTTCCTCCTCGGCCTCTTCAACTCCGGCCACGTCCTTGAAGGTCACTTTTTTGAGCTGGCCGGAGAACAGCTTGGCCTTGCTCTTTCCGAAGGACATGGCTTTGTTGCCGCCGGACTGCATCTGGCGCATGAAAAAGACCCAGAACAGGATCAGGATAACGATGGGGAACCAGCCGAAGAGGTAGGAAAACCAGGGGCTTCGCGAGGTGTCCTTGACGTTGATTTCAACGCCGGCGGCCCTGAGGATGGGAACCAGATCGTCGTACTGGGCGGGGATGACCGTTTTGAATTCCGTGCCGTCCCGGAACTTGCCGTGGACCTGGTTGTCGGAAATGGTCACTTCGGAGACGCGTTTCTGCTCAGCGTGGTCGATGAAACGGCTGAAATTGATCTCCTCGCTTCTGGGAGTCGGGGATTGGACGAGACTCCAGACAAGAGCGATGAGAATCCCGGCGGCGATCCAGAAAAACAGGTTCTTTGGAGGTTTATTTTTCGGCCCGGCCATAATGTAATCCTTTACACTGGTATTCTAGCATGTTTCCCTCGATAAGTTAACCCGATCGATGCACCTTGCATCTGCAGCCGCCTCGACTCGTGAATAGATTCGGCACCGTCTTGACAACCGCGGCCCGATACGATAAACGATGGGCCGTGAGTCTCCATCCCGTCGATCTCGCCGTCATCGCCGTTTATCTCGTCGCCGTCGCCCTCGTGGGGATCGTCATCCGCAAGCGGGCCACCAAGCGCCTCGACTCCTACTACCTCGCCGACCGCAACGTGCCCTGGTGGATGCTCGGCCTGTCCGGCTGTTCGAGCTACATCGACATCGGCGGCACGATGTCCATGATCGGCGCGCTGTTTTACCTCGGCATGAAAGCGGCCTGGGCCACCCATATTTACTGGGGCTGGTTCATCATCTGCTTCTATATGGCCTTCCAGGCCAAGTGGATCCGCCGATCGGGCGTCATGACCTTCGCCGAGTGGAATGTCACGCGTTTCGGAAAGACGCGCGACGCCGAGGCGGCCCGGGTCTCGGCCGCGCTGTTTCTGCTCGTCCTCATGATCTGCAATCTCATGTTCATCTCGGTCGGCATCGGCAAGTTCGCCGAAGAATTTCTGCCCTTCGGCCGGATCGAATCCACACTCATCGTCCTGGCCGTCGTCGGCGTCTACGTCACGCTGGGCGGGTTCTTCGGCGTCATCCTCACCGATATCCTGCAGACCTTCCTTATCGCCTGCGGGGCCGTCATCCTGGCCATCATGGTCTTCAGCCGGGGCGACTTGAGCGGCCTCACCGCGGCCAAGGACCCGGCCTGGTTTTCTCTGACGCCGTCGTGGACGCTCTGGCCGGGTTTTCTGGAGACGACGCCGCCCGCCTACCAGCATTTTCATTTTCTGGGTCCGATCATGCTGGCGGGGTTCCTCTGGCTGATCTTCCGGGTTCTGGCCGGGCCCAACGTCTGGGATTTCCAGTTTTTCCTGACCACCCGGTCGCCGCGTGACGCCCAGCTTGCCGGGGGCATGTGGACCGTGGGCTACACCCTCCGCTGGGTCATCGGCTCGGCTTTTCTCGTCCTCGGCATTCTGTCGCTCGGACCCCGGGCCGGGTTCGATGCCGAGAAAATCATGCCGCTTGTTCTCAAGAGCCTGCCCGTCGGGCTCCGCGGCGTGTTCATGGCCGTGCTTCTCGCCGCCCTGATGTCCACGATCAGCGCCATGATCAATGTCACAAGCTCGGTCGTCATCAACGACTTCGTCAAACGCTATTTCGCCCGCGGCCTGTCACAGAAAGCCCTTGTCCGTCTGGGCCAGCTCGCCTCCGTCGGCGCCCTCGGCCTGGGCTTCTATTTCAGCCTTTCGTTCACCGATGTCGTCACGGCCTGGGAAACCATGATCTTCATCGTCGTCACGGTCATCCTCGTCCCGGCCACGCTGCGCTGGCACTACTGGCGGTTCAGCGCAGGGGCCTTCGTCTGGAGCATGGGGGTTTCGGCCGCGCTCATCCTGATCCGGAAAATCGTGCTGGGCGGTTTGAGCGCCCACAACTCCCTGGGTCTGGACATGGGGATGTGTCTTACGGCGACGCTCGTCATCACCCACCTTCACAAACCGACCGATATGGACGTCCTCGTCCGGTTTTACTCCCGGATCCGGCCGTTCGGTTTCTGGGGCCCCGTCCGGCGCGAAGCCGTCCGCCGGGGGCTTGTCCCGGAGAAGGACAAGATGCCCGCCGTCGACGCCCTCAACGGATTCATCACGGCGGGATTCCAGTTCTCGCTGGCCCTCATGCCCTTCACGCTCTTTCTCAGGCGATGGGCCGAGTTCGCGTTTTGGACCGCGGCCGCCGTCGTTCTGGCCGTCGTCCTGTACTTCACCTGGTACAAAAACCTGCCGCCCCGCGACGAGCTTGTCGAGATCGAGTCGCCGTGACCGGGACCGGAAGAAGACACCGCGCCCTTACAGCCATGATGGAGGCCGGGATCAAGGCGATGAGGCGGAAATGAAAGACATGACGAACATGAATAAAGAGAAACGGCCGTCGCTTCATCTGATCTGCAACGCCCATCTCGACCCCGTCTGGCAGTGGCGCTGGACGGAAGGCGCCTCGGAAGCCCTGGCGACGTTCCGTGCGGCCTGCGAAATCCTGCAGGAACACACCACGCTCATTTTCAATCACAATGAGGCCGTTCTCTACCGCTGGGTCGAAAGGTATGACCCCGCCCTTTTTGCCGAGATCCGGCGGCTGGTCTCGGCCGGGCGCTGGGCCGTCGCCGGGGGCTGGCACCTCCAGCCCGACGTCAATCTTCCCGGCGCCGAGTCCCTCATCCGGCAGATCGCCGAGGGGCGGCTCTATTTCCGGGAAAAATTCGGCGCCCGGCCCGCCGTCGCCACCAACTTCGACTCCTTCGGCCACGGCGCCGGTCTGCCTCAGATTCTGCACAGGGCCGGATATGAGCTTTATGTCTTCATGCGTCCCCAGGCGGACGATCTCGGTCTTCCGGCCGATCTTTTTCGCTGGCGCGGCGTCGACGGGTCCGAGATCCCGGCTTATCGAATTTCCGCCGGACTCTATCACACCGAACGCGACAACATCGAACGGAGATTGGAGGAAGGCACCGCCCTGGCCCTCCGGCTGGGCCGCGACGTTCCCGTTTTCTGGGGACTCGGCAACCACGGCGGCGGGGCGACGCGGGAGGATCTCCGGCGGATCGACGCCTTCGCGGCCCGGGAAAAACGGGTCCGGATTCTCCACGGGACGACGGACGGTTTTTGGGCTGCGATCCGGGAGGCCGCCCGCACGGCACCCGTCTTCGAGGGCGAGCTTCAGAGAGTCTTCCCCGGCTGTTACACGTCTTTGAGCCGACTCAAGCGGGCCGCCGTGCGGAGTCTCGGGAGACTCGTGCAGACCGAGGCGCTCTGTGCTGCCGCCTGGTCGGCCCGGGGCGCGGACTACCCGGAGTCCGAGCTTCGAGAGGCCTGGCGGGCTCATCTCTTCAACGATTTTCATGACGTGATCACCGGAACCTGCGTCGAAACCGCCGAACAGGACGCCCTCGATCTCTACGGCAAGGTTGCGGAATCGGCCCGGAAACTCCGTCTGGGCGCGGCGGCGGCCTTTGCCCGCGGCAGCGGTAAAAGTCCGGCGCTGCCGGTGACCGTTCTCAATGCCAACCCGGGTTTGACGCGCGTTCCCGTGGAGTTCGAGGTCATGGCCGACTACCGTCCTCCGGCCCCGGGGCCTTGGCACATGAGACTGTTCGGTGAGAACGGGAAGGACATCCCGTGTCAGGAGGAACAGGCCGAGGCGCTCCTGCCCTTCAATGCCTGGCGCCGGAAAATCGTTTTCCTCGGGGATCTTCCCGGAGTGGGGGCGGCCCGTTATACCCTGGGCGCATTCCCGGGAAAAAAGGCGTCAGTGGCGGTCCGAACCCCATCGCCCCTTGTTCATGCCGTCGACAAGAAGAGCGGCCTTGTCGAGTCGCTCAAACGGCGCGGCGGACCGGAATGTCTGGCCGGAGGGCTGTTCGAACCGCTGGCCGTCGTCGACGAGGACGATTCCTGGGGCACAGGCTCCGGCGGCCGGCGAAAAACCGCCGGGCGGTTCCGGCTCGAACGCCCGCCGCGGGTTCTCGTCCGAGGTCCCGTCCGGACGATCGTTCAGTCCGTCTTCGGCTGGAAAAAGAGCCGGGTGGTCATGGAGACGATCGGTTATCCCGAACTGCCTTTCCTCGAATTCCGATTGCGCGTCCATTGGAACGAGGAGAGGCGCAGGCTCAAGCTCCGCATTCCCGGGGCCTTCGATCCGGCCCGTCTTTTCTGCGAAATTCCGGCGGGCGCCGTGGAGCTTCCGCCCGACGATCTGGAGCACGTCCACGGCCGGTGGTTTCTTCTTTCGGGCCGGGCAAGGGGGAGAGACGCAGCCCTCGGTGTTGCAAGTTCCGGACAGCACGGCCTGGATTTCCGGGCGGGGGAGGCCCGCCTTTCCGTCCTTCGGAGTTCGGCCTACTGCCATGAGCGGGGCTTCCGGATCGGCTCCGAAGGCCCGGTCCGGAAATTCGCCGATCTCGGTGTCCACGAGATCCGGTTGATGGCGATGGCCGGAGAGCCGGACGAGATCAAAAGATTCCTTCCGGCTCTGGCCGACGGTCTGGCCGCGCCGCCTGCGGCCTTCCCGCATCTTCCCAGCCTCTTTTCGAAGGGGTCCGGCGGGAAGGCGGGCGGCCGTATGGAAGTCATGGATTCTCTGCCTCCTTCGATCCGGCTTCTGGCTCTGAAAAGATCCTGGGACGGCCGGGCGCTGATCGTCCGTCTTCAGGAATCGACGGGAAAAAAGGCCTCAATCCGTTTGAAATGCGCCGGATCGGCGCCCCGGCGATTGATGTTTTCTCCCTTTGAAATCAAGACATTGCGGATCGAAAAAGGCCGGCCGCTCCGGGAGGTTGCCCTCCTCGAAGAAACCTGAGCCGGCGCGGCTAATCGCCGGAGATGAGATCGGAGGGTGATTTATCCTCTCTCAGTTCCCCGCGGAAGGGTATTTGCGCAATTCGCCCTCCCAAATAGAATTGTGAAGCGGGCTTCCGCAGACAAGAGCCCGGGATCTTTACAAAGTCGGGCTCCTGCTTTATATTAATGTGAAATGGGGAGCACAACCACGATGCGCGGCTTCACGCTGATCGAAATTCTTGTCACCGTGGCCATCATCAGCATCTTGTCTCTGGCGTCGTATCCGTACATCATGAACACCCTGGAAACCCGGAGCCTGGAAAACGGCGCCCGGGAGATCCTGACCGTTCTTCAGACGTCGCGCTACCGGGCCATCGACACGAAGGACAACCACCGTGTTCGTTTTTATCAGGATGGGACGAATTGGCGCATGATCATCGAACGGGAGACCTCGGCCGGAAACTGGGAGCCGTCGCGAGGTTTTGCCCCGAGAACGATTTCTCCTAAATTCAATGTCACCGTCAGGCTCCCCGCGGGGGAATCCGTGGTGTTTTCTTCCTTGGGCGTTGTCGAAAATTTCGTTAGCACGGCAAACTCTCTGGAGCTTCAAAGTGACAGGCTCAAGGGACAGAATCAGCCCGACCTGAGGATCGTCAGATTCTACAGCGGCGGATCGGTCCACTACATCAAGACGACGAGTTGACGATGAAGACGACTAAAAGTGTGAATATGATGAAAAGATTGATGAGCAGCCGGCGGCGCCGGAGCGAAGGCTTTTCTCTCATCGAAGTCCTCGTGGGCATTTCCGTTCTGGCCGTGGCCGTCATCGGTCTTGCCCAGCTCTTTCTCCTGTCCGTGATGAACAACGTCCGCTCCGGAGACATCACGAGCGCCGTCTTCCTGGCCCAGCAGCAGGTCGACTATCTCCGGACCCTGACGCGGGACGAGCTCCTGGCTTTTCCCAACACCGCGGCCGGAGAATCGTCGGACGAGCAGCTCGACATCAACGCCGACGGCACGGTGAATTACCGGCGGTTGACGCTGGTCTTTTTCCAGGATCCGCAGTTCAATATCCGTGTTCTGGTTTTTCCGGGTTCGAGAGCGGACACGAGCGAGACCGATCTTCTGGCCGATCCCCGGCGGGAGAGAGTCCAGGCCGACATCCATACCATGATCAGCAGGTGATATGATGGTCCAACGAAAAGGTTTCACTCTGATCGAGCTTCTGATCGGAAGCGCCATCATGCTGGTTGTCGTCATCGGGGCGCTGACGGTCTATTCCCGCAGCAATAAGATCTCGGTCGATCAGAACCAGTACGCCGAACTCCAGCATGACGTCCGTTCGGCCATGTATCTCATGATGCGCGACATCCGCATGGTCGGCGCGGGTCTTCCCGTAGAATTCAATATGTACGGCCTCGAGGGTTGGGACAACGAATCCCAGGGTGCGACGGTCCAGCCCGACCGTTTGCGTATCATGGGGAATATGGAAGATCCGCTACACATCGTCATCCAGAGCTATTCCGGAGGAGTAGGTGGAGGGGCGGCCAATGCGGAACTTATCGATTTCAGTCTTGAACAGTATCCCTACCCCGACGAATACTATGTGTTCAAAACCGCCCTCATTCTGCCCAATCCTGCCTCGGGATGTCGTGAGGGAGCGATCCGGACAATCACCCACGTTACGCATTCAGCGACTGGAGGGAATGAGAAGATGAACTTTTCCCCCGGGCTGGCACCGGGAATCAATCCGCCGGGCGGACTGGTTTCCGACGGAGGCTGTGCCGCTGCGGATTGGACCGGGGGCGTCATTGTCTTTGTCAACGTCCTGGAATATTGGCTCGATGTCACGGGATCCATGGCCGGATTGACGGCCGGCGTGAACGGCTATCTCGGCATTCCCGACGTCCTTTATGTCACCAAGAATGCCGTCCACTTCCCCCTGGCGCAAAATGTCGAGAATTTTCAGCTTCAGTATAACGGCGACCTTGACGAAGACGGACAGCTTGACGGATTTCGGGATTGGGATGCCAACTGGACCCTTGACGATGTCGGCCGGATCCGCCAGATCAGGGCCTGGATTCTGGGCCGGACGCCGAATCCCTTCATCGGCCTTGGAGGGCAGCCTCCAAACGATATCCACCATTACCGCAGACCCCTGATTGCCAATTCCCCGGCCGCGATCGACGACGATAATCACCGCAGATTTCTCCTCGAATCCACAGCCAATATCCGCAACATGTCCCTCAACCTCTACAACCGGGGGGAACGATGAGACATGAGCGGGGCTCAACGTTCATCGTCGTCATTCTCGTCAGCGCCTTTCTGCTGACCGTCGGTGTCGCTTTGTTAACCGTGACGGGCGCAGGCCCGAAAGCTGCCGGGAACATCCGCAACCAGAACGAGGCTTTCAGCGCTGCCGAGGCGGGATTCGAGGCCGGCCGGATGGCCATCGAGCAGAATTTTCTGGCCGGGCAGTGGAGCAGCTTTTCCGGGGTCTATCTCCTGGATCCGTCGGGCATCGACTACCCCCTCGCCAGCGGCTATTTCCGAAAGCTGACGGATGAGGAGATTCTCGCGGCGATCAATCCGGCGAGCAACGGCGTGCTATTCTACGACCAGGCGTATGTCCCGACCGGAGAAGGCCAGTTCGATCCGAGGTTTACCTACACGGTCTTTCTGATCGATCCATCGGCTGGAGGCGGGATTTCCAATCCTTCCGAGGCGCTCATGGTCTGCATCGGCGTGGTCCGTTCGGGAACGCGGATTATTGCCACGTCGCGTCTGGAGATCCTGTTCGGCGCAGGGGCCTAGTGTCCGTTCCGCGCATGGGATCCGAAAAAGCTTGCGATGGATGATGGGGAAATTAGGGGTGGGAGTCTGAAGATTAAGGTGAGGCCATGACAAGAACAAAAAAATCAATCTTGATAATGTTTGCCGTTGCGACGGCTCTCGTCACCGCCATCGTGTTCTGGGCTCAGCAGCAGTGCGAGGAAACGAGCGCCACATTCCAGGAAAACTTCAGTTCCACAGACTACAAGGATCATACTGCCAGCGCCATCGGCAACTGGCCGTCCGGGCCGATCCGGCTGTCCCGCCTTGGCGCCAATTTCGCGGTGGCTGAACAAGGAGGAATGGGCGCCCGGATCTATGTCTGTGATGCGGGAGATTTCGATGGCGACGGCTACCCCGATCTCATTGGGTTGGACATCACTCACCAGGCTGATGGTCACGCCACCAACCAATCCCAGCTCAAGCTTATTCGGAATATTTATCCACAAACGCCGGGAGAAGGCCAAATTTTCCAAGTGGATCATTCAAAGGTCTTCGACACCTTTGACAGTCATACAGCACCCGCATCCATCGTTGTGGCCGATTTCAACGGCGACGGGCTTACGGATTTCTTCTTCATGAGAAATTCTCAAGACAGCCTGACGAGCTATGAGAACTTCTCGGCCGTCATGTATATTCAGGTCGATAATGGTGTCCCCGATGATCCCGTTTTCCATCCCCGCAACCAAGCGCCGAATTTGGACTTCACGGCGGCATTTCAGGCCGCCGGAATCTATCACAGTTGGGCGGCTGACCATGTTGCTGCCGTAGATATCGATGGTGACGGTGATATGGATCTTTTGGTCATCAGCAAGGACCAGATCTTCCTTGTCCGGAATCCGGGGCGGCCCGATTTTGCGCTTGAAAACTTTGAAATTGCCGAACTCAACTACGACCAAAGAACGGGATTTTTAAGTACGGGTGCTCAGGGAAGTCGTGGCGGATCGTCTGTTGCTGCGGCGGATTTCCGTAACTCTGGCCACATTGATGTTGTCGGAGGAACTGTCAATGATCAGCCCTTTCTCGTCTATTACCAAAACGATGGCCACGGCTATTTCACTCGAGAAGAAATCGCCATCCCTGACCCCACCTGCACCCGTGTCGTCGCCACAATGGCCGCGGATTTTACAAACAATGGTTGGCCGGATATTTTTGCCGCAACCGATGGGATTGAAGCGGGCACGAACAACGCGAAAATGTGGTTTTTAAGAAATCACGGTTTAAAAGAAATCGAAGTTGAAAGTGTTGTCATCGATCCTGAAACCGGCGAAACAATCACGATCACGGAAACGGTCAGCGAAATTGATTGGGAGTTCATCTGCCTCAACAATTGTGCTCCCATCATTCCCCCGGAATACGACGTGGTCATGAGCGCCGTTCTCGACTACGATCAGGACGGCGACATGGATGTCATCCTGGCCGACGCCAACCATTCCAGTGACTACTATCTCGTTATCAATGAATTGGCTGATGCTTATGCCCTGACGGGAATAGCTCAGTCCACGGTCGTTTCCGAGCCGGTCCTCAATCCGGCTGAGCACTCCATCACAAAAGCCCGGCTGACCCAGCTCCATATGGGTGCAAGAGGCGGCTTGTCAGAAGGACTCAAAGTTGAGATCTGGCTCTCAAACAACGGCGGCCGGAAGTGGGAACTCTATTGGGAGTTTTCCGGCGCTGAGTTGCAGAATTACGCCCATCTTCCCTGGCATGAATTCCATCACTTCGGCGCCCGGCTGAAGTGGAAAGCTCGTCTCTTTGCTGATGAGGACGAGATATTCGATGACTTTGGAGCCGCCATCACGGGAGCATCGAACAATACCCCCACGGTCGGCCTGATTCAGATCGAATATGTCTACGTGGACAGACGTGAATACTCCCGTGCCTCGGCAGCGGCGACAATCACGACTTCAGGAGGGGAGAGCAAGAGACTCATCATTGCCTCGTCCTTCATTTTTCCCGGCTTTAACGGCCAGCTTCGGGCTTACGATGTCACCCAAATTCCGTTGAGCGGAGGGTCCGGTTCCAGCCTCCGCACGGTCACTTCGTCCGATCTCGGATCGGAGACGGGCCGAACCCTGGAGGAGGGTGTTGAGATCTTCTGGGATGCCGGCCTGCTTCTGAGGGACCGGAGCCCTGCCGGTCGGACTGTCTACACAGCCGTCCGTCAGGGCGGCCATTTGGCGAACCCGCTTGTTCGAACCGATTTCACAGCCGCCAATGCCGGGACTCTGGAGGCATTCCTGAAGGATTTCAACAACGATAATGCCGGACTCATTGATTTTATTCGCGGAGAAGGCCGTGATTGGAAACTGGGGGACATCAACCATTCGACGCCTGTCGTTGTCGGGGCTCCCTCTGAAGATCCACTTTACATGGGAGACGGCTATGAGGCATTTGTGAAAGCCCAAAGAGACAGAACCAAAGTCATCTATGTCGGCGCCAATGACGGCATGTTGCACTGTTTCAATGTCCAGACAGGCGAGGAACTCTGGGGGTTCGTCCCTTACAATCTCCTCTCCAGCCTTCGGAATATGTGGGTAGTGGATTCGGCGACGGGGGAGAGATATCTTGGCCACGATGTCTTTGTCGACGGCACACCATCCATCGCAGATGTCCGGATTAACGGAGAATGGAAGACGGTTCTCGTTTGCGGGCAAGGCCCCGGCAGCGGCGGGGCCTATGCGGGTCCCAGTGGAAAGGTTGAGCCAAAGAACTATTATTTCGCGCTCGACATCACGGAACCTGAAAATCCAATTCCTCTTTGGGAATTTACGCACATGTTCAGTAGTCAACAACAATATTATCCATCCGTCGGAGAAACCTGGTCTATTCCGGCCATCGGAAAAATCAAATACAGTGGAGTTGACCGTTGGGCGGCTTTCATGGGGTCAGGCTATAACAACACCGACAGCACGGCCGGGAACAGATTTTATGTAGTCGCGGTCGATACCGGCGAATTGCTCTGGCAAGCCAGCGTCGGGACCGGAGTCGACACAAATGATAAAAAACACCCGGCACCTTACAGTGACATCCTCCCGGTCATCCCAGGATCGCCGGCGGCCTTTGACGCCAATAATAACGGCTATGTCGATTATGTCTATTTCGGAGACCTCGACGGCCGCCTCTGGAAGCTCGAAGTCAATCTGAACAACTGGAAAATGACAACCATTTACTCCGACCGGTTAAACTACCCGATTGTCAGCAAGCCGGCCGTTTGGGTCAATCGATTGTCGGGTGACGGCTTTCCTCGAACATTCTTTGGAACGGGAGGTGACGACAGGGCGCCGAACGACAGAATATATTCCTTCATCGCTCTTCTGGATGGTTCAAAAACCGAGGTTGAATGGTACATGGGCAATCCAACCGCTCTCGGCCTTCCGGAAGCCAAGTCGGTCGGCACATTCGAAGCGGGCGAGAAGGTCTGGGCCGATCCTGTCGTCTCCGATTTCATCGTCTATTTCAGCACCCTCCGGGGAAGCATCGAGAGCGTCAATCCCTGTGTCGACATCGGCGGAGGGGGAAGGCTCTATGCCCGCTACATTCAGAGTACGGCCGGGGTGCCTATCGGAGGGACGGCCTTCAAGCTGTCCGACGGGAGCACGCCCGAAAGCCTCCAGCTTGTGAGCAAGGCCCGGAGGGCCGTGACCGTCGGCGAAGTCCGCCGCGACCAGGGACTCAGCAAACGCGAGATCTACATCCAGGAGTACGATTCCACGATCGAAATGCTGGAGCACTCCATCGGAAACGTCATCCAGATCAAATCCTGGCGTGAGGTCTATAAGATCATCAAATGACGGTGCGTTTATGAATAAGATCGCAGCCCTTTCGGCCGTTTTCCTGTTCGGGCTTTCCCAGGGACTTTGGAGCCAGAGTCTGGTCGAACTGGCCCGCAAGGAAAAAGAGCGCCGGGAAAGCCTCAAGGGACAAGCCGGCGCCGTCGTCACAAACGAAGACTTGGCCAAAGTCACAAAGACTCCGGCCATCGAGACGACGGGCATCCCGGTTATTCCCGAAACCATCCGGGAAGAAGGGGCCGCCGCCGAAGATACGGCGGCGTCGCCCGGATCCGTCCGAAGGATCATCCCGCGCGTCGTCCCTCCTGGTCCCGTGATCACCGGGGAGGGCGAATCCTCGGACCAGGCCTCGGCGGCCGGGGATTTGAAGGAGAGGCTCCGCGAGGCCGAAGAGATGGGTGAACTCCTGACCCTGAAGATGAACGCCCTTTGGCAGAAGTTCTATAACATGGACGACATGACCACGCAGGATCTCGTCCAGCAGGAAATCGCCGACACCTACGAAAAGCTCGTCAAGTCCCAGGAGGATGCCGGCCGGCTCCGGGAGCGGCTCGGCCTCCGGGACGATCGCTGAAGCCGATTCCCGCAACATCCCGTCTTGAAATTCTTTGGCAGTGATTCTTAATAACAAATGGTCAAGGGCGATCGTATTCCCGTATAATGGCCTGCCGAGCCGAAGCGCCTGAAAATCGATATGAAAATCGTTTTAGCCTCAAAATCCCCTCGAAGACGGGAACTTTTCCGCAAGATCACAACCGACTTCACCGTCGTGCCCGGCGATTTCGACGAATCGACGATCCGGGAAAAGGATCCCGTGCTTTTCGCCGTCCGGGCCGCCGAAATGAAGGCCCGCGAGGTCGCCGGCATGCATCCCGAGGCCCTGGTCATCGGTGCCGACACCGTGGTCGACTGCGGCGAAGAGATCCTGGGCAAACCCGCGGACAGGGAGGACGCCCGGCGCATCCTCGAACGTCTGTCCGGACGGAGGCATCGGGTCATCACCGGCGTCGCCCTCTACCGAAAGGACGAGGACCGTCTGATGACCGGCTACGAGATTACGGGTGTCGTTTTCAAAACTCTGAGCCCTGAGGAAATTGAAGAGTATCTCGACCGCAATGACTATATGGACAAAGCCGGCGCCTACGCCGTCCAGGAAATCGGCGACCGCTATGTCGCCGAACTCCATGGGGACTATGACAATGTCGTCGGATTTCCGGTGAGCCGGTTTCGGAAACTTCTGGCCGCGTTCGAAGCGCCGGTCGTCGAGACCGAGATCGAAGACATCGCCTTTCCCAACGCCTGGGGAGTCGGCCGTGTCGACGGCCGGGCGGTCTTCATTCCCGGCGGCCTGCCGGGCGACAGGATCCGGGCTCAGATCCTCAAGACGAAGAGAAGATCCGCCTTCGCCCGGACGATCTCCGTCGAGGCGCCCTCTCCGGACCGCGTGGAGGCGGCCTGCCCGCATTTCGGGACCTGCGGCGGATGCGCCTTCCAGAATCTGGCCTATGCGCGCCAGATCGAACGCAAGCAAAATTATATTCTTCAGACGCTCCGCAAAATCGGCGGGGTCGATCTCCGGGACGTCGAGATCGATCCCATCATTCCCTCCCGGGAGGTCTTCGGCTATCGGAACAAGATGGAATTCGCCTTCGGCGGAGACGCTGCGGGCCCCTTTCTGGGGCTTCGCGAAAGACAGTCGCCTTTTGCGGCTTTCGCCCGGAAAACCGTGCGTTTGGCAACCTGCCCCATCTTCAGTCCCGCCGTCGAAAGGATTTTCCCCGCCGTTCTCGCTTTTGTCGAAGCGACCGGCCTCGAGCCCTATGACCCGCGGACGGGGCAGGGCGTTTTCCGCCACCTCGTTCTGCGGGAAGCGAAGGCGACGGGTGACGTTCTCGGCGTCCTCGTCACGCGGAGCGGCGCCGTTCCGGGTCTCGATGAGGCCGCGACGGGACTCATTGAAAGCCTGCCCTTTCTCAAGAGCCTTTGGCATGTCGAAAACGACCGTGTCTCCGATGTTGTGGATTACGCGGACAAGCGCCTGCTTGCCGGCCGGCCCGCGATCGAAGAGGATCTGGGCGGTTTCCGGCTGGCCATCCATCCCGAGACGTTTATCCAGCCGAATCCCCGGACGGCCGTTCTTCTTTACGAAAAGATCGCGGCCGAAGCGGCGGCCGTGGGCGCCCGGAAAGCCCTGGGCCTTTATTGCGGCGCTGGGGCGATCGAGCTTTTTCTGGCCCGGACCGTCGAGGAGGTGGACGGCGTCGACTCCGTGCCCGGAAACGTTCGGGATGCGGAGAGAAACGCTTCCCAAAACGGTGTTTCCGGCCTTCGCTTCCATGAGGGGACGGTGGAGAAAGTCCTCCGCGAAAAGATGTTTCCGGACCGCGACCTCCTGGTCATCGATCCGCCGCGTTCGGGTCTCAGCCCCAAGGCGCTTCGCAGAATCCTGGAGCTCGACATCCCCCATGTCCTCTACATGTCGTGCAATCCGGCCGCCTTCGCCCGCGACGCCGGGGAGTTCGAAAAGAACGGTTGGCGCCTTGTCCGCCTGACCCCCGCCGACTTTTTTCCCCACACGCCCCACGTCGAAGTCCTCGGGGTTCTCCGCCGCAGTTGACGCGGAGCGAGGGACTGGTCCAGAATAGGCGGGTGACGAGCCGCGAAATCGTAAAATCCATTATCGGCCGAAATCTCGCGCCTCGCTGCGGGTTCTGGCTCGGCAATCCCCATCCCGACACCTTGCCCCGGCTGCACCGGTATTTCGGGACGGAGACCGAAGAGGAACTGCGCCGGAAACTCGGCGATGACTTCCGCTGGATCTCCCCGAGTTTTATCGAGGGGACGTTTCCGAATCTTGGCCGTGTCGGATTGTTCGACCTTCGGCGGGCCGGAGCCAAAGCCAGCCACGGCCAGGCGGGCCCGCTTGCGGATTGCGACCGTCCGGAAGACATCGAAGCTTTCGATTGGCCCGATCCTGTGGATCTTGATTTCGGGCCGGTCGTCGAGGCTCTGGACGAGGCCGGGCCGTATTACCGGGCTTCGGGCTTCTGGTCGCCCTTCTACCACGACCTCATGGATCTTTTCGGTATGGAGCACTATTTCGTCAAGATGATCGCCCAGCCCGATGTCGTCCGGGCGGCGACCGACCGCGTCTGCGGATTTTATTTCGAGGCCAACGCGCGGTTTTACGATGCGGCCGGCGACCGAGTCGACGGCTTTTTCTTCGGCAACGACTTCGGCACCCAGCTCGACCTCATGATCAGCCCGCGGCTTTTCGACGCCTTCGTTCTGCCCTGGATGCGCCGTTTCACGGAGCAGGCCCACGGCCGGGGATACCAGGTCATCCTCCATTCCTGCGGCTCCATCGCCCGCGTCATCGACCGCCTGGTCGAAGCCGGCGTCGACTGTCTTCATCCGCTTCAGGCCATGGCCGTTGGGATGGAGGCCGAAAAGCTGGGGAGGGAGTTCGGCGGCCGGGTGGCCTTCCTCGGCGGGATCGACACCCAGCGCGTGCTGAACACAGGAACCCCCGCCCAAGTCCGCGAAGAAGTCCGGCGCGTCATGGATCTTCTGGGGCCGCACCTCATCGTCAGCCCCAGCCATGAAGCGCTGCTTCCCGATGTGCCACCCCCCAACATCGCCGCCATGGCCGAGGTTGTGCGCTGAAATGCCGGTATTCAAATTTTCCTTTTTTCCCGGCATTTCAGCCCTACGGGCGTGCCGATCTCACCGCATCGATTTCGTTGCGGCCTGCTCGACGTAGCTCAACTACGCCTGCGCAGTCCGCTCCTCATCGCTGCGGCAACCTCGACCCGCGCACAGCCCCGGCGCCGAGGCTGTGCGCTGAGATGCCGAAGTTTTGAATATTGCGGGACGGGCGGCGATAGGATAAAATCCCGGCGAGGCGCATATGACCTTCATCAGCATATTCAACGATGTTCTCGGCCCGGTCATGCGGGGGCCGTCAAGCTCGCATACGGCCGGTTCCTACCGGATCGCCAGGTTGGCGCGCTCGCTTTTTAGCGAGGCACCCGCCCGGGCGAAGCTGACCTTCGATCCCCGGGGATCCTATGCCCAAACCTTCCGCCAGCAGGGCGCCGACCTGGCCTTTGTGGTGGGATTCCTGGATCGGCCGCTCACGGATGACCGGTTCCGCGAAATGCTGGACATCGCCGATGCAGAAGGGTTGGACTTGTCTTTCGCCGTCGAGTCACTTCCGGGTGCGGAACACCCCAACACGGTCAGGATCGAACTTGAAGGCGGGGGAGGGTCGCGCTGTGTTCTCACGGCGGAGTCCACCGGCGGAGGCGGTGTCCGGATCCGGGAGATCGAGGGCTTCCCCGTGGAGATATCCGGAAAAACCGGCGACGTTTTTGTTTGGACGAAAAAAGAATCTGCCCAGGCCGTCGTTAAAATTCTCTCGAACTCCGGCCCGGATATTAACGCTTCCGAAATAGCGGGAAAGGGAGATGAGGTTCTCGTAGCCGCATATGGCGCGAACGTCCCGCCGGAAGGATCATGCGGCGGCCGGCCGTTCGACGATTTAAAGGCGCGCCTGGCATCGCTCCCCGGCGTCCGCTCCGTCCGGGTCGCCTATCCCGTTTTTTTTGTCCGGCGCGGCGATCCACCTTTTTCGAGCGGCGCGGATATGATCGCCTTTGCCGAAGCGCAGGGCAAGTCTCTCGGCGAGGCCGCAATCGCCTATGAATCCGCCGTCCTCGGTTTGTCGGAAGCCGAGATTCTGGCGGAGATGGCCGCCCGCTTCGAAGTCATGCGGATGTCCGTGAAGGAGGGACTTGCCGGCCGCGGCGACTGGATGCAGCAGCTTCGCCCGACGGCGGCGAAAATCCTGGAAGCCGAGAAGAAAGGGACGCTTCCCGCAGGCGGCCTTCACACACGCGCCGCCGCACGGGCCATGGCCGTCATGCATATGACGAATTCCGCGGGAATCGTCTGCGCCGCCCCGACCGGCGGTTCGGCGGGAACCCTTCCCGGAGTCGCCGTCACCCTGGCCGAGGATATGGGATTTCCGGAGGATCGGGTTCTTCGGGCTCTATTCGCCGCATCCGCGGCCGGTCTCATCATCGCTCAGCGCGCGACCTTCGCCGCCGAAGTCGCCGGCTGTCAGGTCGAAATCGGCGCCGCGGGAGCCATGGCCGCAGCCGCCGTGGTCGAGGCCGCGGGCGGAACGGCCCGTCAGGCGGCCGATGCCGCCGCGATCGCGCTTCAGAACACCATGGGCTCGGTTTGCGACCTCGTCCAGGGCGCCTGCGAGATTCCCTGCCACACGCGAAACGCCGCGGCGGCCGCTTCGGCCTTTGTCTGCGCCGATCTCATTCTCGGCGGCTATGACAATCCGATTCCGCTCGATGAAACCGTCGATGCCTCGCTGGCTTCCGGCCGGATGCTGCCTTCCGAGCTCCGCTGCACGTCCCGCGGCGGAATCGCCGTCGCCCCCTCCGCCCTCGCCCTCCCCAGCCTCCGCGCTGAATAATCCTGCTTTCGTGTTTTTTCACGGCTTGGACTTCCGGATATTACAGAAAATAATGCATATAGCACAAACTCTGAAGTCGTATTGAGCCGCGACCAGAAAGCCGATTACCGGAGAAATTGCACCGGGTTCAGTCTTTCTTTTTGTCCTTCGAGGTCACAACGCAGTAGATAAACCCGCCCAGGCACAGGCTGAAGATCGCAATCATGAAGATCAGGGCATCAGGATTCATATTTCTTGAACCTCGCATTCAGAGTTTTATTCAGGAAGAGGAAAACGGCGATGGCTATGGCCCATTGGAAGAAGACCGTTCCCAGAGACTCCACGGAGAAGATCTTGAGCCAGTTTTCGGGATCTCCCGAGTAGGCCGAATAGAACCACCAGCCGAGCATCACGGCCACCTGGACGGGCAGCAGCACGCCGACCAGAAAGTCGAATCCCCGCCCCAGCCGGACCGGACATTCCGGCGTCGAGATGATCTCTTCCCGGAATTTCCTCGGCCCGACCCGGAGAACGAGAAACGTCAGAAACAGGCCGTTGACCATGAGGCCCAGGCCCCAGACCCAGTCCTGGTTATTGAAGAAGGCCAGGCTCATGGCCGACGGCAGTCCCATGACAGTGCAGAGGACACCGACGGTTATGACGGCCTTTTTCCTCGTGAAGCCGGCATCGATGAAGACGCTGGCGATCAGTTCGAGCTGGGAGATCAGCGACGTAATGGCGGCGAAACAGAGGGCGAGGAAAAAGAGGGAAAGGAAAAACGCTCCGCCCGGGATCTTGGCAAAGAGCTGGGGAATCCAGATGAAGGTCAAACCCAGGTTGTCGGTTTTAAGGACTTCCATGACTTTGTCCTGGGAAAAGGCCGGGCCGGCGAAGTAGGAAAAAACTGTGGGTACGATGAGCGTCGCGGCGAGAAGCGACGCCGTGTTATCCCCTAAACCCAATGTGGCCGCGGTGCGCACCGGATTCTGGTTTCTGTGGGAATAGATGGCGTAGGTCAGGATCAGTCCCCAACCGGCGCCCGTCGACCAGGCCGATTGACTGAGGGCGTTCAGCCAGACCCGATAGTCCCCGAGCAGCGACAGGTTCGGCGAGAACAGGAAATTGAGGCCGGCCCCGGCCCCCGGAAGGGTCAGGACGCGCACGATGCTGATGAGGAGGATGCCGAAAAGCGCCGGGATGAGGATTTTATTCGTCCGCTCGATGCCTTTGACGATGCCCGAGTAAATGATGAAACAGCCCAGGGCGATGGCCGCAACATGGTAGACGAGAGGTTCCCAGGATGCGGAAAACAGGCGCCAGTAGGCAATGGTGTCCTTATGAATGAGGCCGTGGAACGTCGAGGCGAAAAAGTACTTCAGGCACCAGCCGGCCACGACCGCATAATAGAAAGTGATCGCCGTGGGGACAAAGGCGACGAACATGCCCATCCAGGTGTATTTCTCGCCGCCCAGTTCCCGGAAGGAACCGACGACGCTCCGGCGCGTCTTCCGCCCGATCGAAAGTTCGATGATCAGGAGGGGGATCGACCACATGAACAGGAAAATCATCCAGGGGATGATGAACGCTCCTCCGCCGTACTGGGCGACGATGCGGGGAAATCGCCACAGATTCCCGGTCCCGACGGCCATCCCCAGGCCCGCGAAGATGATGCCCCAGCGCGAGGCGAACAGGTCCGAACTTTTCATAAGACCTATTATGCCCCGCCCACCGAAATTTTCAACTTATTTTTTCAATCGATTTCGGGGAGGCGGCGCATCCGGGCGTCCGTCCAGATGTCGTTTTCGTCGGTGCTGGTCGACGAAAATTCGGACAGCACCGCCCCTTCGTCACCGGCCTGAAACCAGTGGAGCGTGTTCGGCGCGAGCGTGTGTTGGTCCCCGGGCTTCAGGACGATTTCCCGCCACACCGTAAAATCTTTGCGGTAGCCTTCCGGAATGACCGCATTCGGCTTCGCCGCCGGCTCCCCTGGAATATACAGATAAACCTCGCCCCGCCGGCATCGGAAGGTCTCCTGCTTGCCGCGGTTCCGCTCGTCGACCGGCGGGTGGCGGTGCTCGGGACAGATCTGGCGCGGAAAGAGGATGATGTCCTTGGCGCAGTATCCCCCGGTGTTGACGTAAACGACCACCTGCAGCCCGACGTTCAGGATGTCGCCGAGCCCAAAATCCGAAACTTCGATTTCGGCCGCCTCCTCCGGCCGGAGAACGATCCCGGCCTCCTCCATGACGGCCGCCGCCCTTTTTCGGATTTTCTCGACGTCCTCTTTGTTCATGTCCGACCTCTCATATCCGATTTTGCAATCTCCCGCCTTCCTCGATCGCTCTATTCTCCCGTCATTTCAAAAACGTACCGTCCGGACCCGATCAGAAGAACGATTTCTTTGCCGTCCCGTCTTCCCCCGGCAACGCCGTCCACACCCGGCGCGAACGCTCCGTCCGACCAGACCGGCCGCCCGCTTTCCACGATTTCAATGCGCCGATAATTGAATGTCGGAATCCGGACCTCGCCCTCTCCGCCGACGGGAACGACGATCTCGACGCGCGTCCGGCCGTCGCCCCTCGACCAGGAGCAGGCCGCCCCGCCCCTCACGGTCCGGGTCGCCGCCGCCGCATGCCCGAGGTCGCGCACCATGCGCGGCCGGAAAAGAATCCGGCCGAAGCCGGGCGCCCCGTCGTCCGGTTCGATCCCGCCCAGGGCCTTGAAGAACCAGGCGCCGATGCTGCCCAGCATCGGGTGATTGTGGGAATTCATGGACGGGCCTTCCCGCTTCTGCCACAACTCCCAGACCGTGGTCGCGCCTTCGGCGATCATGTGACCCCAGCTCGGATAGGTCTCCTGCCCGGCGATGTCGTAGGCCAGGTCGGCGTTTCCGCGCCGCGCCAGATATTCCAGAATATACTTCGTGCCGATGATGCCTGTCGTCAGGTGAGAGTCGTGTCCGTAGACGATGTTGTCGAACAGGCTGTCCCAGACCTTGACCCGGACATCCTCAGGAGGGATGTCGAGATAAAGCGCCAACACGTTGGCCGTCTGGGACGGGCCGTAGCTTCCCGTCTTCGGATCGAAGTAATTCCTGTGGAAGGCCTCCCGGATCTCTTCGGCCAGCTCCCCGTATACCCGCGCATCATCCTCCCGCCCCAACGCTCCGGCCGCCGCGGCCAGGATCCGCACGCCCGACAGATAATAAAATGACGAGACGAGGCTCCCCGGACATTTTTCGAGGGCCACCCAGTCGCCGTACCAACTGTAACGCACCAATCCGTCTTCAGCCTTGCTCCGCAGGAACTCGACATAAGCTTTGAGGCCCTCATAGTTCTCCTCGAGCACGCGCCGGTCTCCGTAATACCGGAACATCGCCCGGCAGAGCAGGGGATAGGCCGCACCCCAGGCCGGGTCGGCCGGCCGCTTGCCCCAGACGTGCGGGACGGTGTCCGTGATGCTCCCGTCTTCGCCCTGGACGTCGCGGATGTTGCGGATGAAATTCGTGTAAAAGGCGGCCATGTCGAAGTTCAAAATCGCCGTCTCCGCCGTGGCCTGGGCGTCACCCATCCAGCCCATGCGCTCGTCGCGTTGGCAGCAATCCGTCGGGACGGAGTGAAGATTGCTTTTCAGGCCCCACAGGAGGATGTCCTGAATGCGGTTGAGAACGGGCTTCGAGGCCGCGAAATTTCCGGCGGGCTCGACTCCGGTATGTACGACCCGTCCCCTGACACTGTCGATCTGCGGCACGCCCGGCCAACCCGAAAGCTCGACATAGCGAAAACCGTGATAAGTGAAACGCGGCTCCCAGGTTTCGACGCCTTCGCCCTTGAGGATAAAGCGGTCCTCGGCCCGGGCGCTGCGGAGATTTTCGCGGTTGAGGGTTCCGTCGGGATAGAGAAGCTCGGCGAACCGAAGCCGGATTTCGGCGCCCGCGGGTCCGCTCACCCGGATCGCCGCCCATCCGCTGAAGTTCCGGCCCATGTCGAAGACAAAGACGCCGGGGCGCGGATTCGACATGGCCCGCGGCACCAGGGTATCGACGACCCGGATCGGCGGCATCATCTGCGAGGACGGCACTCCGGCCGGACCCTCGATGCGCTCGGCCGGCGTCCAGCTCTTCGCCTTGAACCCCGGGGCGTCCCATCCCGGCTCGTCCCGGCGCGCGTCATAGGTTTCGCCGTCGAACAGGCTGTCCTCGACGATCGGTCCGGCGGCCGCCGTCCACGAATCGTCGCTCGCGAGGTCAACCGTCCGTCCGCCGGCGCAGACGACGGTCAGGCGGAAGCGCAAAGCCCGCCCCTTGAACCAGCCCGCGCCGAGCATGACTCCGACTGCGTTCGCACCTTTCTTGAGAAAAGGCGTGACATCGTGGACGGCGTAGAGGACACGCTTTTCGTAGATCGTCCATCCCGGATCCAGGACCGCCTCACCGGCTTTGCGGCCGTTGATCCGCAGTTCGTTGTATCCCAGGCCGCAGATGTAGGCCCGGGCCCGGATCGGTTCGGCGGGAAGCGTGAATTCCCGGCGCAGAAGTCCGCCGCCCCCGATCCATTCCCCCGTCCAATCCGAAGGCTCGAATAGACCCGTGCCGAAAGACGCCGTCCGGCTCCAGGGGCTTTCCCGGCCGTCGCGGTCCCACCACTTGACCTTCCAGAAATAGGTCCGGTCGCTTTCGAGAGGTTTTCCGGAATAGACGACGTAAGGCGTGTCCGGCCCTTCCATCCGGCCGCTGTCCCACATGTCGGCGGTTGCGGCGCCGAAAGCCGTCGACACGATGACCCGGCAGACCGTCGGTTTTTGGGCCCGACCATAATGGTCGCAAATCCAGAAGAAGCGCGGCGCCCGGACGTCGACGCCGAGGGGATTTTCGAGATATTCACATCGGAGACCGTGCGGAGGCTGCGGGCCTTTCTTCCGTGTTTGAATCGTCATGGGCGACACCTCCTCCGGCTATTATGCGAAGAAACATCGCGTGAGGCAACCGGGGCCGTTGCGGCGTTCCGCCCGTTCGGCCTACAATAGCCGCGGAGGCATCATGAAAGATACAAGCCTGCTTTATTTATCCCGTACGGACGTTGAGGCGGCCGGCCTTGACATGCCGACCGTCATCGCCCTGATGGAGACGGCCTTCCTGGAAAAAGGGGAGGGCCGGGTGGAGATGCCCCCCAAGCCCGGCATTCACCCGGGTCCCGACGCCTTCATCCACGCCATGCCCGCGCTCATTCCGAAGATGCGGGCGGCCGGGATCAAATGGGTCGGCGGCTTTCCGGAAAACCCGCGCCGCGGCCTTCCCTATATCTCGGGGCTGATCATCCTCAACGATGTCGAAACCGGGCTGCCCACGGCGATCATGGACTGCACCTGGATCACGGGTTACCGCACGGCCGGGGCGACCGCGGTCGCAGCCCGGCGCCTGGCCCGTCCCGACAGCGAAACAGCCGCGATCCTGGGCTGCGGCCTCCAGGGCAGGACGCATCTTCTGGCGCTGGCCTCGATTTTTCCGCTGAAGCGCGTCTTGGCCTACGACATCTCCGCCCCGGCCCTCAAAGCCTTCATCGAAGAGATGTCCCCGAAGTTGGGGCTGGAGATCGATCCCGTCTCCGAACCCCGCCGGGCCGTCGAGGCAAGCGACCTCGTCGTGACCGCCGGCCCTCTGCTCAAAAATCCCGATCCCGTGATCGAAAAGGATTGGCTGCAACCCGGGGCCTTCGCCGGCGCCGTGGATTTCGATTCCTACTGGAAGCCCGAAGCCCTCCTTCAAATGGACAAGCTGGCGACGGACGACATCCCCCAGTTTCAGTACTACCGGACGGTCGGCTATTTCCGGCAAACGCCCGACCCATACGCCGACCTCGGCGAGATCCTGGCCGGACGAAAGCCCGGCCGCGAGAACGCCTCCGAACGAACAATGGCCATGAATCTCGGCTTGGCCATCGGGGATATGGCCGTCGCTCCCGAAGTCCTCCGGAGGGCGGTCGAGCGCGGTCTCGGCGTCCGGCTTCCTCTCTGAGGCGCGATGGCCGGCGATTCCCCTTTTCCGAAAACCGCCGATGCCGTCGTCATCGGAGGCGGCGTCATGGGGGCATCCACGGCCTATCACCTGGCCCGTATGAACTGCCGCCGGGTCGTCCTCCTAGAACGCCGGGAGCATTTTGGAATGGAAGCCACGGGCAAGTGCGCCGGCGGCATCCGTCATCAGTTCGACTCCGAAATCAACATCCGCATGTCCCTCCTCAGCCTCCCGATGCTCGACCGCTTCGAGGAGGAGACGGGTCAGCCGGCCGGCGTCAAAAAATGCGGCTATCTCTTCGTTCTGACCGACGAGCGGGATATCGGGGAATTCCGGAGGCAGGCGGCCCTGCAAAACAGTCTGGGTGTGCGGACGGAGTGGCTGGACGGAGATGAGCTCCGGCGCCGCCTTCCGCTTTTTGCGTTTCCGGATGCCCTGGCCGCAACCTGGGGACCGGATGACGGCCTGGCCGACCCGGCCTCCGTCGTCCAGGGCTATATCGCAACCGCCCACCGCCGGGGCGCCGTGTGCCTGACGGATGTGGAAGCGATGGGCGTTCGTGTCGAAGCCGGTCGCGTCCGCGGCGTCTCGACGACCCAAGGGTTCATCTCATCGCCGGTTGTCGTCAATGCCGCGGGTTCTTGGGCCGGTCAAGTCGGCAGGATGGCCGGGATCGACATCCCCGTCTCGCCCGTCAAACGCCAGATCGCCGTCACAACGCCGATTCCGGGCCTTCCCGGAGACCTGCCGTTTGTGATCGACTTCAGCCGGAGCCTTTACTTTCACCGCGAAGGCCCGGCCGTCCTGACCGGCATGTCCAACGCCGCCGAACCGGCCGGTTTTGATCAGAGCGTTGACGACGACTGGGAAGCGGTTCACCTGGAGGCGGCCTGCCGGCGTCTGCCGCTTCTCGAAAATGCCGGAATCGCTTCGCGCTGGGCCGGTCTCTATGAGAACACGCCCGATGCCCATCCCATCCTCGGCCGTGCCGAAGAGATCGAAGGTTTCCACGTCATCACCGGATTTTCCGGCCACGGCTTCATGCACGGCCCCGCTTGCGGCCTTCTTCTGGCCGAGGAAATTCTGGAGGGCCGAGCCCGGACTCTCGACATCGCCGAACTCCGCCTGAGCCGCTTCAGAAAAGGCACTCCCTCCCGCGAATACAACGTTGTGTAATCTTTTCTCTCTTCTAGATATCTCTATAGACGCTCTTACGGTGTTTGATGCGATAAATATAAATCCGTCTCATGGGATCGTCGATCCGGTATAGAACGCGATAATCTCCGACTCGGATCCGATAGCCCTCTTCATCCGTGAGCTTCAGGCAGCCCGGCGGACGGGCTTCACGGGCTAACCCGCGAATCTTTTCAATGATCCTTTTGAATGTCTGCGGTTCGAGTTTGTCGAGGTCCCTTTGCGCCGGCGGGAGAATGTAGATATCATACACGGCGCTTCTTCAGGTAGTCATCGAGCACGACAGCCTGAGTTTCGAGGGTTCTCAGGTCTTTCATGTCCACAAGATCTTCCTTGAGTTCCTCGCGGTTGAGTTGCTCGAGCAGGGCTTTTTCGACGAAAAACCCGTATTTCACGCCCCTCTCCCGGCAGAAGCTTTTGACACGTTCAGCCACGGCATAATCGACCTTGACGGCCAGAGTGGTTTTTTGATCTTTCATGGCGCTTTCATAATAGGGCTTAAAGTTAGCAAAGTCAAGAAAAAGTATAAAATAGTTAACTATTGATAAATTCCCTGTGAAGAGTGCGAACGGCCCGTGTCTCCTCTTCGCGGGCGATGACGACGCAGGCCGAAACATCCGAGGCGCCCAGCAGGGCCGTCTCGACACCGATTTTTTCCCGGGCCAGGGCGGCCAAGACGCGGCCTGCCGCCCCGGGCTGTTCCAACACGCCTTCGCCGACCGCGGCGACAATCGCGATATCCCGCCGGATTTCGGCATAAGGCGGCGCCCCGCCGTTCAGGTTTTTTATGGCGGCCCAGCCTTGTTCGGCATCGGCCGCGGCCATCAGCAGAAGATGGCCCGACCGGGTCGTGATCATCGAGGTGACAGTCGCTCCGGCCTCCGCCAAACAGGACAGGGTTCGGGCGAGAAGCGACGCCCCCTGCCCGGCCGACGGCACCGGAATTCGCAGGGCGGCGATCTGCGGGTTGGAGGTCACGCACTTGAAATTCGCCCGGCGCCCGGTCCGCTTGTGAATGACGGCCGTCCCGGGATTCCGCGGAAGGTCGAGGTTGCGAATTCGAAGAGCGATCTCCGCTCCCTCAAGAGGCTCGAACGTTCGGGGGTGGAGGATGCGCGCCCCGAGCGAGGCGAGCTCGGACGCCTCGCGAAAGGTCAAGCGGCGGACGGTTCCGGCCTCGGGCACAATTTCGGGGTCCGCCGTCATGAAGCCGGCCGCGTCCTTCCAGAATTCAAGGCGGGAGGCGTCGAGCGCCCGCGCGGCGACGGCGGCGCTGTAATCCGAGCCGTTCCGCCCGAAGGTCGAAACGCGTCCGGACGGCGCGGCGCCGAAAAACCCGGTGAGGACCGGGATGGCCCGCCGGCCGGCCGCCCGTGCGGCGTGAGGAGCGACCCGTACGGCGAACAGTCCCGGGTCGGCTGAGGCATTCTCGGGCTTTCCGTCCGTGATCAGACCGACGGCGTCCGCTTCCCAGACTTCGCTCCGGCGGCCGAGCCCGCAGATCGTGTGGGCGAAAACGGCGGCCGCCAGGCGTTCGCCGTAACTCGAAACCACAGCGGCGTCATGTGGATCGCCCCTATCCCGGCCGGCCCGCCGGAAAAGGCGCTCCAGGCGGGCCAGCCGTTTTTCGACGGAGCGGCGGGCCGACGCTTTGAGCCGGGCTGAGGAAATCACGCCTTCGATGACCGCGGTATGGCGTTGTCTCAAGTTTCCGATGATTTCCGGAACGGCACTCATATCTTCCGCCGCGGCGGCCCGGCCCGCCAGAATGGCGTCCGTGACGCCTTGAAGCGCCGAAACCACACAGACGGACGGCGCCATTCGCCCGGATGCGATGCGGGCCGCCCGGAGAACGCTCGATGCGTCCCGGAGGCATCCGCCCCCGAATTTCATGACGATCATGGTAATAATCCCCCCTTTCGAGTGAATTCCGCGGCGAGCAGAACGTTGCCGGCCGCGCCTCGGACGAGATTGTTGACGAGAAGCAGAAAAGAAATCCGCCGTCCGTCCGCCTGGATGCGGCCGACGGTTGCGGCCATGCCCCGAGCCCGCTCCGGCCGGCCGGCGCCGGCGTCGAGAAGAGGCTGCGGCCTGTCCTCTTCGACACGGACGATGATGGGCGTCTCCGGTGCTGTCGGCAGGCCGGTGACTTGAGGGGGAGAGTGGAATCCCTTGAAGAGCTCGCGCACCTCATCCACGTCCGCCCGCCTTGCGGTTTCGACCTCGATGGACAAAAGGTGCCCGACCTGAACGGGAACGCGGCAGCAGGTCGGCCGAATGGATATTTCCCGATCGACGATCCGGCCGCTGTGAACCCGGCCGAGAATCTTCCGTGTTTCGCGGCGCATTTTGTCTTCCTCGCCGCCGATAAAAGGGAGGACATTTCCGGAGATGTCGAGAGCCGCCAGGCCTGTGCGTCCGGCGCCCGACAGGGATTGAAAGGTCGTCACCGTGCAGAATACCGGATCGAGCGGATCCAGAGGTTTCAGCCCCAGGACAAGCCCGGCGGTCGTGCAGTTCGATCCGGCGGCGATGAAGCCTCCGTGACGTTCGATCTGATCGCGGAGTAGCGAGGCGTGGTCCGGATTGATCTCGGGAATGAGGATCGGAACATCCGCGTCCATGCGCCGGGCCGAGGCGTTGGTGAAAATGAAGTATCCGGCCGCGCGGAGTGCGGCTTCGAGCGGCCCGGCGATCCCGGCCGGAAGGGCGCTGAAAAAGACGCGACAGCCGGACTCGGTCACAAGATCTGGTGAGGTTTCGACGACAGTCATGTCGCGAACCGCCGGCGGCATTTCTCCTCCCGCGATCCAACGGCAGGCCTCTTGATAGGATTTTCCGGCGCTTTTCGGCGATGCGGCCAGGAGGCTGATCCGGAACCATGGATGGCCGTCGAGCAGGCGGACGAAATGCTGCCCGACGAGTCCCGTGCAGCCCAGAACGCCGACGGAAGTTTTCTGTTGTCTCATGACGGATTTCTTTCTTTTTGGGTCGTCCGGATCCTGCACGGGACGTAGCCGTTCCAGCTGAAATCCTGTTCTTCGCAGGCCGGGCGTACTTGATTTTTCCCGTTTGATGCGCTCTTCTCTTCGGAATGGCCGTTGAGGGTTGCCTTTCCGATGCGCGTTCGAACGATCTCCGGCAGCCGCCCTTTGGCCGCGACGTGGGCGCCGGCGACGGCCAGCATTCCTTCGATACCGGGAATCCGGATTTTTTCGAGAGCGTTCAGCAAGCCCGCCTCGCTCCGGCGTTGGACAGCGTTGCCAAGGGCTGTTGCCGCGGCATCGGCTAGAGCGGCATCGCGGGCGACGACGGTTGCCGCATCAGCCTGTCCGAAGCTCAACGAATGGCCCACTGTCCCTGACGAAGTGCAGACGGCGATGATTCCCCGGCGGGGAGGGATGCGGAGGGCAATCGTCTGCTCCTCGGACCGGCCGGTGAAAATGCCCACCGTAATCGGCCGATCGAGGATCATGGCGATGTCGCCGCCGTTGGAGATGACGGCATGCTTGGCCCCGGCCTTGATCATGGCGCGGAGCACGGCTTCGGCCGTCGCTCCGGCGACGGCGGCCATCGGCCCGACACCCGCCCGGGCCGCGGCCCGGATCATGCGGCGGGCGATGGGCGGGGCCTTCGGGTCTTCCGGAAAAGGGGAGAGGGCATAGCGAAAAAGCGGCCGGGTCTCCATGTATTCTTCAAGATCGAGCCGCGCCTTTCGGATCTCGGTCTCGGCGACGGAGATCAAAACTTCATCCGCGGTGACCAAGGCGATGGTGTCTTTGTGAACAATGCGATGGGTGTTCACGGCGTGTCTCCGTTCCTTGTCAAGGCGCCGGCCGGACAGACGCCGTCGCAACGACCGCAGTTGTTGCAAAGCGCGTTGTCTGCGGTCACGCGCCAGTCGGCGTCGCGGCGGAAAACATGCGAGGGACAAATGGAAAGGCAGGCGCCGCATTGGAAACAGCGAGATTCGTTCCAAAGCGATGAAGATCCGATATTTTGCCTGCCGTTGCCGCTCCGTCTTCTCGTTTCGGCCGCCGCGGCCGTTTTTCCCTCGATTCCGGCGGCTTTTGATCCTTGGGTCTTCCCGTGCGCTGCCATTTCGTTTCCGTCGGTGTCATGCCGCTGCCGGAATGCGCCGTTTGTCGGCCGCCGGATTTCGAGAGGCCGGACCCGCGCCTTCCGCGGCAGGGGCGCGGCCGGCTGCGTCAGTTCGAATTCCCCGTTGAGGATCCACTGCTTCAATGTTTCGGCGATGCCCCGGGCTTTATGAAAGCTCGAAAGCGGCGCCGCCGGAACGGCCCGGCCGTTGAGATCGATCATCCCGGCTTTGAGCTCGGCATAGCTTACGGTCTTGAGCCCCGGCCTGTTCCGCGAGGGAACACTGTAATCCTTGATCGTCACGGAGATGTCCGCGTCGGAAACTCCGGCCGCCGCCGCGACCTCTTCGTCGAGCACGGGGATGGGCACCCCCAGGCCGATATAGAGGGTCGGGCCGTAGCCGGGCATGACGGCGGCGCGCAGAAAATCCGTCGACATGGCCTTGAGATCCCCCTGAACCATGAGCGTCCCGAATCCGGTCTCGGGATTGTGCTGGGTGCCCGGACCGGTGATCCAGCCTGGGGCGCCGCCGAGAAAAACCCGTGTCCCGACGCCGATGGTCCGGTAGCCGGGGTCGTTGTTGAGGGGAGAGAGTTCGCCCGCCCCCGAATAGGTCACATTCCCGAGCCGGGGAAGGAGTTTGCCCATATAGGTTTGGATGGTCTCCGATCCGGAGTTCGCGGCGGCGTCATAGCGCTGGTAGCCGTTTCGGGGATTGGCGAGAAGCGCGAAATTGAGGTCTTCGAGGCGGACCTCGGTGAGGATCCGTTTCCGCGGATAGCAGTCCGTTCCCGGCGAGACCGCCCGCAGGACGACGGGCCGTCCCCGGAGCAGATCTTCGATGACATGGGCGCCGCCGTAACCGATGCCGACGGCCGTCGAGGCTTGCGTTGCGCCCAGGTAGGCATCGACGGCCGCGACGCCCGCGTAGGCTTCGACGTCGTTCAGCCAGACGCGGGACATCCGCAGCGGGGGGTTGGCGTGGCCGAAATTCAGCCAGACTCCGGAGGAGCACATGGCCCCGAACGTTCCCGTCGTGACGACGTCGACGTCTTCGGCGGCCCGGCGGGCGCCGCGTTCGCGGACGATGCGGGTCATTTCGTCGGCCCGGACGATCCGGGCTTTTCCCGCGGCGATTTTTTTATTGATGGATCCTATCGTTTTCGACATGATGTCGGCCTCCCGGCATGGAAATGCCCCGGTGCAAAGACCTGGGGTTGAAGCGTTGGGCTGGGGCCTCCCGAATACCCGCTTCCCTCTCAGGGATCGGGGTATCCGGGCTTCACATTATCATACAGGAGGCGGAAGAAAGACGGAAAACGGACGTCGAGGACGACGGGAGCCGTCCCGATGGGGTGAACGATTGATGTCCGTTTTTCATCTCGGCGAAGTTTATAGCAGAAAAAGCCGCTCCGTGCAAGAATTTATTTGTCGTCTTGACAAATCTTATTTATGGGGCTACAATAAGATCTCAATCGTAGTCACGAAAAGGCATAAGCATGAGATTCATCAATGTCCGGGAGCTTAAGGCCAAAGCATCGGAGATTCTCAAGGCGGCGGCCGATGAAGAGATTGTTGTGACAAGCCGGGGGAAACCGATCGTCGTCATAAGGGGAGTCGATGACGAGGATTTCGAGCTTGCGGCATGGCGTTTTCGGCCGGCGGCTGTCCGGGAAACGCAAGCCTCCTATGGCGAGGCGCACGAAAAAACGTCGCCAATCGAGCCTCCGGTCGAGAAGACAAGATCCGCGAAACCCGAGACAATCAAAGCCGGGAACCCGCTCAAAGCCGTCTTTTGGGATTATCCGGAATTGACGGATGAAAACGTTTTGGCCGGTAAAATCCGGGCTGCCCGAAAGTCATCCCTTCAAGATGCCCTCCGATGGTTCTTGGCCCGCTTTCTGGAGCGCGGCCGGGCCGTGGACACCTTGCGGTTTTTCACACCCGAAGAAATCCGTCGTCATTTGCCGTCCTTGAAGATATCCCCCCGGGCCGTCGCTCGATGGACGAAGATTTTGGAATCTTATGCAAGACCTTAAAGAGAGTCCCGAGGGATATGCCTCTCCAGCTCAAAAGAACCTGCTGGCTGCTCTCAGCAGAGATCCGATCCTCGGCGAAGCTTTTTTTCTCACAGGGGGAACTGCCCTTTCCGTTTTCTATCTCGGACATCGGGTTTCCGACGATATCGATCTCTTTACCTCGGAACCGATGGATTTGCCCGCGATCACGGATCTTATCCTTCAACCCTGGAACGAGGAGATCACCCTCATTATCAGCGAACCGTCTTTTGTTTCGGTTCTGATTCGGAATGTCAAGGTGGATTTCGTCGTCGATCACCTTGCCGATATTGAAATACGGCCGATGGCTGTCTTCGATTCGGGCGGCCGTCTCGCCGTGGATTCCCTGGAAGCCATCGCCGGCAATAAAATGGCGACATTGATCAGCCGTTTGGAGCCGAAGGATTACATCGATTTTTATATCATTGCCAGAAAACCCCAGGCTTTTAAGCCTGGGGATGAATGGCACCCGGAACGAAGCCAGCGAAGCTGGC
>JAWSUF010000015.1 GCA_033549365.1 Acidobacteriota bacterium | reverse complement strand
GTTCGGGAAAACCGTACTGGTGACGGACAATCTCGATTGGCCGCCCCATCAGGTCATCGAGTCCTATCGCCATCTGGCCTACATTGAAAACACTTTCAAAAACATGAAAAACGTCGATTATCTTCGTTGGCAGCCGGCTTATCACTGGACGGACCAGAAGCTGCGAGTCCATGGGTTTTACTGTGTTCTGGCCTTGTTGTTGTCCAGTCTGGCACACAAAATCGTTCTTCAGTCGGGGATGCCCGTCACCATCCCGGCGCTTCTCAAAGATCTTTGTTCGATCCGCGAGGTCGCCCTTCTCTATCCTCCGGAAAGTCTTCAGAAAAGCCATATCACGGTCAGCCGTTTAACCCCCCGGCAGAAGCGGCTGTCCCAGCTCCTTGGCGTTCAAGATGTCATGCTGAGTGGGTAATACGCCTATAGCCTGCTAAACATCCACATATCTACAAGATACAGATGGCGCAATCCATAAGTCGTAAAGTCGGGCTAGGAAGCAGCTCTCGATGGCGTAGTTGAGCTACGTCGAGAGGGCTGCAACGAAGCCGGAATGGCGAGATCGGCACGCCCGAAGGGTCATAAAGCCGGATTGATAAAGAACAAAAAACCGGCTTTATGACGCACAACCCCTCGGGGTGATGTTGTATTTTGTTATGAGGTGGTGCGGCCGATAAGAGAGCTTGGCCCTGCGAAGACCGGGATGGCCGGCGTCCTGTTCCCGGTTGATCCAGGCATAATCCACCCAGGCCCGGCGGGCGCACTCGCGGTTGATGAGTTGGGGCAGGCCTTCGAAAGCGGGATTGCCGATCTCGATATGGACGACGGCCGTTTCGGGCGAGAGTTCTCCGCCGATGGAGAAAGCTTCAACACGTTCTTCGACCAGGACGGCGCAGCCGCAGATGTCCAGGTCGGCGAAATGATCGATCGCTTCGCCGATCACGGATTTCTGAACCTCGAATTCCGAACTCCCGGCTTTTTCCGCGGCCCAGACATCGAGGAGTTTCCGGCAGTCCGAAAGCCGGGTTGAGTCAAGATCGACAACGGAATAGACATGGTTTTTTGTGAATTTTCGGATCCTGTTGCGCTTCCGGTCGAATTTTTTTCCTCTCAGTTCGGCCAGATCCCGGGTTCTGTAGACATAGTCGGCGTTGTCGCGGTCGGGCGTAACGGCAAAGTCCACGGCTAAAAGCTCGGCCTGGGATTCAGGAACACGCGACATCCGCGGCACGATATCGAAACAGGCGGCCGCCGTTTTTGTAGGATCACCCGGCCCCACCGGGGGAAGACAATACGGCGGTTCGGAATCCGGGCGGCAAAGAACGCAGAGCGTTTCGCCAATCATCGTCCAGGACGGCCGCTCGGCGTTCCTCCAGATAAACATGTTGGCGAAGGTCATTTCACAGGTTTCCGGAGGAAACCGGCGAAGCAATCCTTCCACCCATACTTTGTCCTTGAGTTCCAGGGGTTTGAACTCGGGAAATTCCGGAACGCTCAACGGGATTGTCTCACCATGACGGTGCAGCGGTCGGAGGGACAGCCCTCGCACCATCCGCTCGCCTTTTTTTCCTTGATGAAATCGGGCCCATCCGCAATCGTCCTGAAGCCGCATTTTTCAAAAAAGCCGGGAATGATCGTGGCCAGAAACAGGTCTTCGGACACCGAAGCGGACAGAGCCTCAACAAGCGCCCGTCCGATGCCTCGCCCTTCGGCGGCCGGTTCGACTCCGAGAGCGCAGAGCTCAAGTCCGTCCGGATGGCGCTTGAGACCGACAATCCCCTGAAGACCCCGTTCATCTTCGGCCAAAAAAAAACCGTCGTTTTCCATGTCCGGATAATCCAGATCGCGGGAAGCCGCCAAACGAAGGATTCGTGGAAAATCTTCGGCTTCGGCGGGGCGCACACGCATGATTTTGTATTATACCATGCCGGGTTTTTGTTGACACTCCGACGCCGATCCTCATAATAGGGAATGTGATATTTCCTAAAATCCTTTCAGGAGGCTCGGCATCATGACACTCTCCTTCTTCCGAAAAGCGCGAATCCCGGCGGTTTTCCCCATCACGGCCGGTCTTTTTCTAGCTGTTTTGTTTCTCGCATCACCGGCAACCGCCGCACAGACTCACGACATCGAACGAGCCAATTACGACCTGGCGGCGCGGTGGACATCCCAGAAGGTCGCCAAAATGGTTCTGGATACATCGGTCTCCCCCAGATGGCTGGCCACGGGAGATCGCTTCTGGTACAGTTTTGAAACCGACTCCGGCCGGTCGTTTTTCCTTGTCGACCCGGACCGCAAAACAAAAACGCCGATTTTCGACAACGCCAAAATGGCCGCCAGGCTGATGCAGATCACCCTGTTCCCCTATGATGCGCAGAACCTTCCGATCAAAACGCTCAAATTCGTCAAGAACGACACCGCCGTTCAATTCGATATCGAAATGCCGCGGGAGGCCATGGTCGCCGCTCCCGGAAAGGCCGTCAAGACCGTTGACGAGCTTCTCGGCGAACAACAACAGGAGAAAAAAGACGAGGACGCCGACAAAACGAACGACAAGGATAAGGACGCCAAGACCAAGAAACTCTTTTTCGAATACACTCTGGCGACGGGACAACTGGTTCTTCTCGAGGATTTTGTCGAGCCCCCGAAGCGACCCCGCTGGGCCCAGATCTCCCCGGACAAAAAAACCGTCGTCTTCGCCCGCAACCACAATCTCTATCTCATGGATGCGGACTCCTACGCCCTGGCCCTGAAAAAGGCCGACGATACCGCCGTCAAGGAAACGCAAATCACGACGGACGGCATCGAGCATTACAGCTACGCCCGGACGCTGCGGGAAGAAGATAAAAAAGAACTCCAAAAGGATGAAAAGGATCGGGAGGATTTCCGCTCTCCCGCCGTGACCGTCTTCTGGTCGCACGACTCCAAAAAATTCGCGCTCATTCGAACGGATGAACGAAAAGTCGCCGATCTTTGGGTTATCAATCATATGGCCCAGCCCCGGCCGACTCTGGAGACCTACCGATACGCCATGCCGGGCGAAAAAGAAATGCCCCAGCCCGAGATCCTCGTTTACGACTTGGAACCCGAATCCTGGACGAAGGTCAAAGCCGATCAATTCAAGGACCAGACGCTGTCGATCGCCACGGCGCCGGCCTCGGTCTTCGATCGGGAGCTCGACGAACGGCCCGGTCTCCGCTGGCTGAGCGAAACGCCGGACAAGCTTTATTTCTCCCGATTGAGCCGCGATCTCAAGAAACTCGACATCTGTGTCGCCGATCCGGGAACGGGAGACGTCCGCGTTTTGATCGAAGAACGACTCAACACCTACATCGAGACCAAACCCCTCCGCCTGACCGCGGGAGGTCGCGAGATCATTCACTGGTCGGAGCGCGACGGCTGGGGTCATTATTATCTCTACACCTCCGATGGAAAACTCATAAACCGCATCACAACAGGCGAGTTCTCCTGCCAGTCCCTGGAAGGGATTGATGAGAAAACCCGCACGGTTTATATCACGGCTGCCGGGCGCGAGTCCGGCGATCCCTATTACATGCGTGTCTATCGGGTCGGCCTCGACGGGACGGGGATGAAGCTTCTCACATCCGAAGACGCCTCCCACTCCGCGGACATGGTCGACTCGGCGCGATTTTTCGTCAACACCTATTCCCGGGTCGACACGGCGCCCAAATCCGTGCTCCGCGATGCCCAGGGCAACCTCCTGCTCGAACTCGAAACGGCCGACCTGACCCGGCTCAAGGCCGAGGGCTTCGTCTTCCCGGAGCCGTTCGCCGTTAAAGCGGCCGACGGGATCACTGATCTGTATGGTGTGATGTACAAGCCCTTCGACTTCGACTCCGGACGCTCCTATCCCATCATCGCCTATGTCTATCCCGGACCGCAGACCGAAAGCGTGACCAAAACGTTTTCGCCCCGCAACCAGAATGTCGCTTTGGCTCAGTTCGGATTCATCGTGATCGAAGTCGGAAACCGCGGCGGCCACCCTCACCGTTCGAAGTGGTATCACAATTTCGGCTACGGCAACCTCCGCGACTACGGGCTGGCCGACAAGAAGGCGGCCGTCGAGCAGCTCGCCGCCCGACATCCTTTCATCGACATCAACCGGGTCGGCATCTACGGCCATTCCGGAGGCGGCTTCATGTCCACGGCGGCCATGCTGGTTTATCCCGATTTCTTTAAGGTCGCCGTGTCTTCGGCCGGAAACCATGAGAACAACATCTACAACAGATGGTGGAGCGAGAAACACCACGGCGTCAAGGAAGTCGTCGACAAGGACGGGAATGTCACGTTCGAATACGCCATCGATAAGAACTCGGAACTCGCCGCCAACCTCAAGGGCCGACTTCTTCTGACGACCGGCGACATGGACAACAACGTCCATCCGGCCAACACCTACCGGATGGCCGCGGCGCTCATCAAGGCCAACAAGCGGTTCGATTTCTTCATTTTTCCCGGCCAGCGCCATGGCTTCGGCGACATGAACGACTATTTCTTCTGGATCCGGGCCGACTATTTCTGCCGGCACCTGATCGGCGACTCCCGGACCGAAGTCGATCTCATCGAACTCCAACGCGAGCAGGAGAGAGGAGGAAGCCGCAGGGGACGCTGACGCATCTCAAACAAGATCCGAACGGATTATGATGAAGGACATCGAATCCGGCACACGCCAGACAGGGACGCGAATCCTTCTTTATGCCATTCTCGCCGGTCTTTTTTTTGAAGCGCAGCCCTATTCCGTCACTCTTCTCGGCGTCAGGCTCCGCATCTCTCTGATTTTGGCCGTGATCGGAATCGCGGCGATCGCCTACGGAATCCTGAGAAGCGGCGTTCCTCCGAGATTTGCCGTCGCCGACAAATTTCTCTGGCTTTACATGGGGGTGAATCTTGTCTCTCTTGTCATGTCACCCGATAAGCTCCGGAGCGTGAAAATCGCCGTTCTCCTGGGTGTTCTGATCCTTCTCTATCACTTGGTCGTCATCCTGGCGTCAAGGCCGAAGATTTTCGACGAAGCCATCCACGTTTTTCTGAGCATCGGTTTGATACAAATCGGATTCGGTCTCTATCAGGTCGCCGCCGGAATGCTTCGCCACTTTTTCGGTTGGAACTGGCCGGTCGGGCACCTCGGCCTCTTCCAGGCCTGGTTCATCGGCGCCCCCTGGGGTCGCCCGTACGGAACTCTTGTCGAACCCGACTGGTACGGTGCTGTCTGTCTTTATTATGCCGTCGTCTTCCTGGCTCTGGCCTATTCGAGAGAAGAAAAAAAAATATTTTATCGCTTCGGCGCAGCGGCATCCCTGGCCGGGCTTTTCTTCAGCTTCGTCCGCGCCGCCTGGGTGGGTTTTCTGGCGGGCATCCTATTTCTTGTCCTTTTCAGATGCAAGGCCTCCGGCCTGCGTCTTCATCCGGCCGGCCTTGCGAAAGCCGCCGCAGGGGCGCTGATCCTTTTCAGTCTTTTCACTCTTGTTTCACCGACATTCCAGACCATTGTCCAGCGAAGATTTTTTCCCCAGGGAGAAGTGGAGCGTTATCGGATGTTGACGATTCGAGCCCATGTCGCAAAAAACGCCTGGAGCCAATTCCTGGAATCCCCGATTATGGGACACGGACCGGGGACCCCGGTTAGAAATCACAGCTTTAATCACAGCATCATCATGACGGCGCTTGTGGATACGGGAGTCGTCGGCTTGGCGGCTCTTCTGGCTTGGCTGGGGGTCTTTTTCCATAAAGGACTGAAAAAGATCCCGGAGATCACGCCCGGCCGACAGCCCCTGGCTTTAGGCCTCCTCGCGGGAATCGCAGGGCTGCTTTTTTCCTATATTTTCACAACGGGATTATGGATCCCATTCACCTGGGTTTTTCTGGCGTTTTTTACGGCTGCCGTCGGCACAGCGAAAACACCGAACGCGTCAACCCGCTGACCTTGAGCGGGGGTCCGAATTCACTTTTCGGGCTTGCGCACCGTTCCGTCGGCACAGGGTTCGTCGTCGGCGTAGTTCCGAGCCATTTCCGGATTGGGAACGCTGGTGCAGAAAGGCAGCGGTTCCATGGGACGGCCGCAACACCGGGGAACGACGGCGTCTTTTTCGACGGACGCCTGTTTATGGCACCGGGTGCATCCATACATTGATGTGCTCATGCCTGATCTCCCTTCGTCCCGGCTCATCGGAGCCGAGGCAACAAGGTATCATGATCGGCTCGTCGACACAAGACGCACCCTGTGATAAATTGATCAAGACGAAAGCGCGGGGCCCCGTCCAAGGCATTTTTTCAACCGTTTAGTCGGACTGAGAGGTGTGATGTTGACACATCGAAGAAATCGGGCTTCACGCAAAAAGGAGAACATGATGAAGAAAACTCGGGCGGGGCTGACCGTCTTTTTCTTCGCCGTCTTGCTTCCGGTCGCCGGAAGAGCCGCGGAGGATGTGGAAACCCCGGAAAAAAGAGGCTGGATGGACCAGGCCGAGTTCAGCCTGGTCGTCACTTCGGGAAATGCCGTCAGCCGGACCTTCGGGCTGGCCAACATCTTGACCGGAACATGGGATCGCGACAGCATTGAGCTGAAGGTCAAGGCCGTCAGAGCCCAGACGGCGGTGCTGACCCGAACGGCAACGGGAACGGCCGACGATTTCCGGATTTCCGAAAACCGGGAAATCCGCCTGGCCGCCGAGAATTATGCAGCGGCCGGAAGCTACACCCGAGCCTTGTCCGGAGGATTTCTCTTCAAGGCCGGGGCCGGTTGGGAAAAAAACCGCTTCGCGGGCATCGTCTCGCGGACGGTTCTCGCCGCCGGATTGGGATACGCCGTCATCGCAACGGAGACGGCCCGGCTGAAAACCGACGTCTCCCTGACCTATACCTTTCGATCCTATCTGGAAAGCGGACCCGAACGTTTCGGTGGATTCCGCATCGCCGGGACTTTCGACAAGGCCGTCAGTCCGTCGGCCTCCTATTCCGGCGCGATCCTCTTCGATGAAAACTTGAAGGATTTCTCCGACTGGCGGGCCGACATGTCCCATGCTCTGTCGGTTTCGGTCAGTCGGAATCTGGCCTTAAAGGTCGGTCTGGATTTAATCTATATTCACAATCCCGCCGGAGGGGAGATTCCCCTGTTCGGACCGGATGAGGCATTTTCCGGCATTTTTGTCGTCTCTCCCCTGAAAAACCTTGATACCGTTTTCACGACCTCCCTCGTTGTGAATTTCTAGCTTTCAACATTTGACAACGCCCCTCATCCCACCTAAACTTCTAAGAAATGAGAATCGTTTGCCGGCCGATAGGAAAGGACGGGACTCATGAGAAAAAACTGGCGGTGTTTCGTCTGCAACGACATTCATCTCGGCGTTCAACCGCCTGAAATCTGTCCGACCTGCGGCATCCGAAAGGCTTATGTCGAAATCACATCCGAGGAAGCCCGGCAAATCGCATCCCCCGTCCAAACGGAGTTGACCCGGGAGGGTTTCCGCAAAGCCATCGAGACGTTCGTTGATGGCAACCCGTTTCAAGTCAGCCCGGACAAGGACAAGGTCCGCATGCTCATCGACGGGATTTTCGCCAACGAAAAGAACCACGGACTCAAGTACTGTCCCTGTCGCCTCAGGACAAAAGACTTCGCCGAGGATGTCCGGATCGTCTGTCCCTGCCATTTCACCGCCCATGAAACCTACAAGGACAAACCCGACGGCGAATGCTGGTGCGGGCTGTTCGTCAGGAGAAACGCATGAAAAAATTATTGCTCTTTCACGCCCGGGAATGCCCGCACTGCCGGCGCATGATGCCGCTCGTGGACAGGCTTGAAAAGGAAACCGGCGTCGACGTCGAGAGGCTCGAAATCTGGCATGACGAAAAAAACGCAGATCTCATGCGGTCCTTTCGCAATGATATCGCGCCGAAATGCGGCGGCCAGTTGAAAACGCCGACGTTCTTCAACACGGAAACGCGCGACGTCCTCTGCGGCGAAGTGCCTTACGAAACGCTCAAGGCCTGGGCCGCGTGCTGAGGCCGCCCGACTCGTTCCCGCTCTTGGAGAAAGACGTTCTTTTTCGTGATTGAGGTCGCACAAAAGGACGGCACGCAAAGTCTTGTGGAGCGTTTCGACCGGCGCAAGTCCCCCAAAAATTCGTTATAATAGAGATATGTCGAGAGATCGAACGAAGCGGAAACGCCGGTGGAAAAAGAGACTCATCATCCTGGTCGTTGCCCTCGCCGTCATGCTTGCCGCCGCACTTGCTTTTCTCCACACCCGGACGGCGGGACAGCTTCTTCTCCGAATCGCAGACCGTGCCCTGAGACAATCAGCCGGATTGTCTATTGAAGCCCGTGAGGTGCGATTCCGGCCGTTTTCTCTTGCCGTAAAACTCGAGGATCCCGTCATCCGGAGCCTCGATCCTGATGAATCCTGGCTCCAATCCTTTGCCGCGAAGAAAATCGAGTTCGACTTTCACCGGTCCATCGTTCTCGGGAAGAAGATCCATCTGCAAAAGGTTCTCATCATCCGGCCGCATTTCGAAGCCGTCGCATCCCGCTCCCCCGGCTCGGCTCAGGATATCCCGCATGAAACCGCGCCTCCCGTTGAACCGGAATCCGGGGTCTCCCCGATTCCGGAGATCCGCATCGACGCCCTCGACCTCGTTGAAGGAACTCTGGAAATCGACGGCGGCCCGGCCTCTTTCCTTCTCTCCCTGCGCGACATCGAAGCCGCGGTCCGTTTTCAGGCGCCCGCCGCGATTCACGACGGCCGGTTGAAAATCGGCGGCGGAAAGGCCGTCATCGAAGGTTCGGAGTTCGAGATCCGTGAAGTCGAAACGCGTTTCCGCTTCGACGGGAGCACTGTTTTCCTTGACGAACTCCGCCTGCAGACGGCGGATTCCATCCTGGCCGCAAGCGGCTCGTCCTCTGTTTTCGAGCCTCAACCATTGTTTGATTTTCGAGTCCGAACATCCCTGAGTTTGGAGGAATTCCTGCCTCTTCTGAACTCCTCCGTCATGATCTCGGGCCGGCTCGACCTTTCGGGGCATATCCGAAGCCGGGACGGCACCTTGAACTACTCCGGACATATCGAAAGCCGCAACGCCTTGCTGGCCGATCTGGGCCCCGCATCCCTCGATACGGATTTCGAGGGGAGTGCATCCGTCTTCAAGCTGACCGACCTGTCTTTTCGCTCGGAAGTCGGTCAACTCGAAGGCCAAGCCGACCTCGTTCTTTCCGGGCCCGGAGACTTTCGGATCGACGCCCGGTGGAGCGGCTTTCTTCCGGATAAGTGGGCCGCGTTTTTTCAACAGGACATTGCGATCGGCCCCGTTTCTTCCGACGGACGAATCGCGGCCCGCTGGCCGGCGGGCGCCATCGAAGACGCCGAAGCCGAAGCCTCGATCCTGATTCAGGCCGTCGGGCCCGTTCCGACAGCGGAACCGGGGCGGCCCATTGTTCCCGAGGGGCGCATGGAACTCCGAGCTTCGAAGGGCCGCATCTCCGGAAACGGCCGATTGTCCGCGGCCGGGGCCCGGCTGGACTTCAAGGGCCATGCCGACCGAGCGGAGCATATCGACGCGGAATTTGCCCTGATCATCCCAAATGTATGGGGAACGGCGGATATCCTGGCCGGGAGCCAGGTCCTCGCCGATTTCTATCCCTCGGGACTGGGGCCTGTTCCTGAAATAGGAGGCTCTGCCGCGGTCCGCGGGCATATCCGGGGCTCTCTCAAGGATCCGAAGTTCGCCGTCACCGTCCATGCGGATGATCTTCTCTCCGATGATCTCAGCCTGTCCGGAGTCCGGATCGAAGCCGCCGGAGATCGCGGCTCCGTCGACCTCAAGCGCCTGTCCGCCGCGGTCAACGAAGGGAGCATCACCGGATCGGGGCGGATCGTTTTCCGTAAAGACTCCTTCGAACCGGGAGCAGGAACATCCGGCCGCCTGGAACTTTCCAATATCCCGCTCGGTCCCTTCGCCTCTCTTCTCCCCTCAGGTCCGGCCGAGGATGCCGCAGGCGTTCTCAATGGCGGGGCGGAAATTTTTATGGATGAGAAGGGGATCCAAGCCGAGTTTCGCATGGAAGCGGCACCGCTTACGTTTCATGGAGCCGTGTTCGACAAGGTCGCCGCCCGTGGCCGATTCGGCAACGGGGAACTCACGGTGGAATCCCTGACGATCGAGAGTCAGGACAGCGCCCTTGAGGGGCATTTCGGATGGGACATCGCCGGCGGCGGATTTCATGCCTCGCTGATCGGCAACCGCATCCCCCTGGCCATGGCCGGAGCATTTCTGCCCGGAATGCCTCCGATCGAAGGCATGGCCGGGTTCGTCATCGAGGGGGAAGGAACGGTTGAGGAGCCCCGCTTTACGGTCTCCGTTTCGCTGGACAACGTCGCCGCAGAGGGGTTCCATATCCCGCGCCTGGAATTCGACGCTTTCGGCGACGGCGCCGCGGCTGCGGCCATTCTGTCCGTTCCTTCTCTCAATCTGAAAGCCGAAGCCGGGATCGCCTTTGAGGATGTTTTCAACATCCACGGACGCCTCGATATGCCCGGGATATCTCTGGCCGCACTTCTTCCGCAATCGTTCGGGGATGCTCCCGAACCCGGCGCGGAAGATTCCGTCCTCTCCGCGGAACTTGTTTTCGACTTTCCCATCCTGAAACCGGAAGACTTCCAGGCCAAGGGCACATTGGCCCTCCGGGACACCGGTTTTCTGGCCTCACGAATCATGGACCGGCCCACCGAGGCCGCGGATTCGGGATCGCTGGACGCCCGCTTTTCCATTCGGGGGGATCCCGCGGACATCGAAAATCTTGAGGTTGAACTCAATCTTTCCAACTTCCACCTGTCCTCCGGAGATCTCCGCATCAGAAACACGGCGCCCGTCGAAATCCTTATGAGAGAAGGCACCATCCGCCTGAAGGATCTGCTTCTCGCCGCGGACAACAGCGAATTGGGGCTCTCGGGATTCTACCGGATCGCGCCGGAACCCGAAATCGAGGCCCGCCTCCGGATGAAGATCGATCTTGCGCCGTTCGACGCCCTGGTCCCCGAAGCCCGCATCGGCGGTGCCGTCACGGCCGACCTCGCCGTTTCGGGAAACCCGGCCCAACCCGATATTCAGGGCCGAGTCGAAATCCAGGATCTTTTCGCCCGGGTCCGCGATTTTCCTCTCAACTTGACCGGCATTCGCGGAGATGTGAATTTCGACGGCGAGGCGGCCGTTCTGTCCCGCGTCCGCGGTGCGGCCAACGGCGGTTCATTCACCCTCGAAGGCCGCATCGACCACGGCGGATTTCGGCGTATCTCGGCGGAAAGCCTCCGCATGGTTCTTCGGAATTTCGATCTGGTCTTCCCGGAGGGATTCCGTTCGGTGTCGAACGCGGACCTGGAGCTTCGGGGATTATGGGGGAACATGACGCTTTCCGGAGAAGCCGGAATGCTGCGGGGCTTTTATCGCGAGGACATTCATCCCGGCGTCGAACTCCTCGCCATGATCCGATACGCCACGCCTCCCAGTCCCGAGGATTTCCCGCCGTTCCTGCGGGACCTGAACCTGGACATCAATCTGTCGTCCGTCGAACCGATCCGCGTCAGGAACAACTTAACCGACATCGAGCTCGAACCCCGCCTCCATATCTCCGGAACTCCGCCCTTCCCGCTTCTTTCCGGGCAGGTGCAGAACGCCCGGGTCGGCCAGGCTTTTCTCGGAGACAGACGCTACACCGTTGAATCGATCCGCGTCGAATATCTGGGTACGGAGATCACGGACTTTCTGATCGACATCGTGGCCTATACCCGGGTCCGATGGAACACCCAGGATGTGGACATCCGGCTTCACTTGAGCGGACCCATCGACAAACCCTCCTATACTCTGACCTCGACAAACGCGCCCCATCTGTCCGGCGACGATCTGGCCTTTCTCCTGCTCACCGGGAAAACCCTGTCCAATATTTCCGGAAGCGCTCTCGACACTCTGGGCGGCCAGATGATCCAGTATTTCGCAACCCCCCTGACGTCTCCGGTCACTGAGGGTCTGAAAAGCCTCCTCAAGGCAGAGGATGTCGTCATCGAACCGCTCAACATCGCCTCCGAGGAAGACCCGGGAGCACGGCTGACATTTCGGAAGCGGGTGTCCGACCGGGCCTCCGTGACCTATTCGGCCGACATCACGCGAAGCCAGCGGCAGACCTGGATTCTGGATTACGACCTCAGCCGATCCTTTCAGATCAGCGCGTTTCACAAGGACGACGGAACCTACGGATCCAGTTTCCAGCATTCCTTTACAATCGGAGGGCGTCGCGCCGCCGTCCGGATGAGCGACGCCGCGGTTTTCGAAGCCGGGACCTTCGCGGGTATCGTTTTTCAGGGCAATCCGGCATTTCCCGATGCCGTTCTTGAGGCTTTGACGTCGAAGATGAAGCCCGGGCACGATTTTTCTTACGGCGACCTTTACACCTCGATCGAGGATCTTCTCCATTTTTACAAGGAGCGGGGGTACGTCAATGCCGTGATATCCCCAAACATCCTCCGGGAAGAAGACGGACGGATCGACATCGTCCTGGACATCGATGCCGGACGGCCGGCCTCTATCGTTTTTATCGGAGACAACATCCCCAGACGTTTGAAAGCAAGCGTTCAGGAAGCCTGGAGAGGCGAGTTTCCAGAAAGTGCCAATCTTGTCGAAGCCCGGACTCTTCTGCTAGACGGGTTGAGGCTGACACGGCATTACGCCGCCGAAGTCACAACCGAAAAGCGGGAATCCGACGACCTCATCGAGTATGTCTTCACGGTCCGGAAGGGCGGCCGGTACCGGATCCGGAAGCTGGATATCCGGGGAAGCGAACCGCTCAGCCCCCGCGACGTCCGGAGGACCGTCCGTGAATATATCATGGCCAGGACGAAAGGGCCGTGGAATTTGGTTATCGACACCTCGGCCGCCCTGACCGCTCTCGACCGCCGGTACCAGGATCTGGGGCATCGCAGCGCCGTCATTTCCTCCCCGCAAATCGATGTCGACCATTCTTCGCGGAAACTGGAGATCCGTCTGAACATTGCGGCGGGGCCGCGCTCCTTCATCGGGAATGTCGTCTATGACGGCCTGGAATCCTTTGAAAGCGGTCATCTCGACTCCCGTCTGTCCCTGCGGCCGGGAAGCGCCTTCAGCCCGACGCGTGTTCAGGAGGATCGGAATGTCCTTCTGACATTTTATCGAAGCCGGGGATACGTCGACGCCTTCGTCTCGGCCCGGGTGGTTCCGCGTCCGGGAGAAGACAATGTCGATCTTCTGTATGAGATCCGGGAAGGATCCCGCCACACCGTGGGGGACGCCGAGGTCGAAGGCAACTCCCGGACAAAGACCTCTTTCATTTTGAGAGAGGCGCGGCTGGCGGAGGGCGAGGCGGTCAGTCTCGAAACCTTCGCCCGGAGCAAAAAGCGGCTTTACGATACCGGTGTTTTCCGCGGCGTGGACATTTCCAACCGCCCGGCGGAGAACGGCGGGGACGGAGACACGGTTGTCGTCTCCGTTGAAGAATCCCCGCCTTTCGCCGTCACCTACGGCCTGCGCTACAACTCCGAGGAAAAACTCGGGGGATTCGGGGAACTGGGGTTCTCCAACCTTTTCGGCGGCGGGCGACGGGGATTTCTCTCCTACCGGGAAAATCTCAGGCAGACCGATCTCCGGTTTTCTTTCCGAGTGCCCTATCTCTTCGGCATTCGCTTCAACACACTCACCTCTCTCTATGCCCAAAAGGACGTCCGGGACTTTTTCGCAACGGAGACCCGGGGCGTCAGCGTGCAGCAGGAAATCCGCCTGCCCATGGATTTTTCCCTCACCTATCTTTACCGTTTCAACCGCATTCACACCTACGAACTCGAAAGCTGGGGGCCGTTTCCTTTCGACTTCACCATCAACCTTTCCGAACTCGCCTGGAACCTCGTGCGGGACAGGCGGGACGACCGATTGAATCCAAAATCCGGATCGTTCTTTTCCGCAAGCTTGACCTACGCGCCCGAGGCCTTGGGCTCGGATCTTCCCTATGTCAGCTTCTTCGGCCAATACACGGCGGTTCGAGAACTCGGCGGAGGATTCGTCTGGTCCTCCGGTCTGCGGCTGGGTCTGGCCGATGCCTATGACCAGGTTCTCATCCCCAGCAAGAGGTTCTACGCCGGAGGCGGCAATTCCATCCGCGGTTTCAAGCTCGACTCGCTGGGACCGATCGATCCCTATCTTGAAAGAGCGGAAGGCGGAGAGGCCGTTCTGATCGTCAACTCCGAACTGCGTTTCCCGATTTTCAGTCTGCTGGGCGGCGCCGTCTTCTATGACTTCGGCAATGTCACCGCGACGGCCCGCGATCTGAGCCTGTCCGATCTCCGCCACGGCGCCGGATTCGGCCTGCGGGCGGACAGCCCAGTCGGCCTCCTGCGTCTCGATCTCGGATTCAACCTCAACCCCCGTCCGGGCGAACCCCGCCGCGTGCTCTTCTTCAGCATCGGCCAGGCTTTTTAACCTGATCAAACACTCCACCCTCCGCGCCTTGCATCTGCAGCCGCCTCGACTCGTGTATAGATCAGGTTAGCCTGAGCCGTCCAGGTTATTTCCGGAGGAAATTCAGAAGGCTGCGGACCTGTTCCGCTTCCGGCGCATGAGACGCCAGAACCAAAAATTTATCCAGATGGACAATGGCCAGATCCTTTCGCTTTTTTTGGTTATAGGCAAGGCCGATCTGGTAATGCGCGTAGGCGTGGTTGGGCGCAACCTCATGGGTTTTCCGGTAAAACGTGATGGCGTCATCCGTTTTTTTCTGCCAACCGAAAACGTTGCCCTTCTCGTAGAGGGCATCGGCCGATTTCGGGTCCCATTTGAGCGCATCATCCACGGATTTCATGGCTTCCGTGTAATTCTTTCTCTTGATCCAGACCTTGGCCCTTCCGACATGACCCAGAGCGGATTCGGGATCGAGTTCCAGGATGCGGCTGAAACCCTCCCAGGCCTCGTCGATATGGTCGAGTCCGAGAAGAGCGGCGCCGCGATGATACATCGCGTCTTTCCGGCAGGGATCGGCTTCGAGGACTTCGTCAAAAAGCGCCCGGGCTTCGGCGTATTTTCCGCGGCCGAGAAGGACGACTCCGCGCTCGTAGGGATCCTCGGGGAGTTCAAGGTCCGGGATTTGTGCGGCGGCATAAATGGGAAAGACCAGCATCCCGAGAAAAACGACCGCTGCGGTTTCTATCCGGAGATGTTTCATGATCGGCCTCCTTTTTTTTTGTAATTATAACACGAGCGCAAACGATGACGGCTCGGAGGTGGTTCGGTTCCCGGTCCGGAACAAGGCGGTTCTAGGAAACGATTCTGACGGGTGCGCTCAGAAAACTCATCCCGCCGAAGCTCCCTCCCGGCTGAATCTCGAACCGGTAGATTCCCGGGGCGATACCGGATGGAATTGTTAGCTCGGCTTTCCCTGAGTTGGGCACTTGCCGGGCCAAAAGCGTCTCAGCGACCATGGCCCCCTCACGACGGAGGAAAATATCGATCCGAAGAGAAGAAGGTTGAGTCGTCCTCCAACCGATCGAATAGGTTCGTCCCCGGACAAGATCGCCGGCCGGAACGGTAAAAATCCAGGGCGACGTCTTGATGAAAAACGGCTTGGACGTCCCCCTGACTTTTCCGTCGGTGGTTTCAACCCGGATGGCATATTTACCTTCCGCCTGGTTCCTGTCCAGCTCAACGCTTTCGCTTCCATCATTTGGCGTGTCGGCAGCGAGGCGACCGAGCATCCGGTTGCCCGCTTCATCGCAGAGATGGATATGGACATTGGCAACGGCGAAAGTTCCGGATTTTGTCCATTCGACGCGATATCGGGACCCGGAACCGGAGAACCAGGTAACATCGGCCAGAGGATTGGTGACCCATATGGTCGACACCGGACTCATGGTTACTTTCCTGGGCGCCGTCTTCACTTGGTCGGTCGGCATGGCCGATGTTATAGCAAAGAAAAGAAGCAAGACAAAGACAAAAGTTGATTTTCTCATGATGCCCTCCCTATGGATTGCTCCTCTGTTTTATGAGAACAGAGAACGCCCTTCATGTCAAGCCGTTTTCTTTGTCCGCCGCCGGCTTGATTCCGCAGGACCGATCGGCTATAATGCCGCCTTAACCGTTGATTCGAGATGTGCTCGCCTCCCGACAGAGCGATCCGACTCCGACAACGCGACATTCACCCTATAGGTTTATGACAGGTGGAGATGTTTATGGACAACGATATCGCCCGCATGCGGAATATCGGCATCAGTGCGCACATCGACTCCGGCAAGACGACGCTGACCGAAAGAATCCTTTTTTACTGCAAAAAAATCCACCGGATCCACGAGGTCAAGGGCCGGGACGGAGTCGGCGCGACCATGGACTCCATGGAGCTCGAACGCGAGCGGGGCATCACCATCGCCTCGGCCACGACCAACGTCCGGTGGGTGGACCACTCCATCAACATCATCGATACACCCGGCCACGTTGACTTCACCATCGAGGTCGAACGCTCCCTCCGGGTTCTGGATTCGGCCGTCCTCGTCCTTTGCTCCGTCGGCGGAGTGCAGTCCCAGACGATCACGGTCGACCGCCAGCTCAAGCGCTACAATGTTCCGCGTCTGGCTTTCATCAACAAGCTCGACCGCACCGGCGCCGACCCCCTCAAGGTCGCCCGGCAACTCAAGGAGAAACTGGGCCACACCGCCGTCCTCCTGCAGATTCCGATCGGGCTCGAGGATCATTTCGATGGTGTCATCGATCTCGTGGACATGCAGGCCCTGTATTTCGAAGGCTCCGAAGGTGAAACCGTCAGAGCAGCGCCGATCCCCCGGGAGCTTCGGATTGAGGCCGAATCCCATCGGGAAAGGCTCGTCGACGCCGCCTCGATGTTCTCCGACGATCTCATGGAAGCCGCCCTCGAAAACCGCGTCGATGCCGACATGATCCGCTCCGCCATCCGTCAGGGAACGATCGCGCGCAAGCTCACCCCCGTCCTCATGGGCTCAGCTTACAGAAACAAGGGCGTCCAGCCCCTTCTCGATGCCGTCGTCCGCTATCTTCCGAACCCCGCCGACGTCGAAAACACCGCCCTCGATCTCGACGATGGAGAAAAGCCCGTCCGGCTGTCCGGCGATTCCGCCGACCCGTCCGTGGCCCTCGCCTTCAAGCTCGAAGACGGCCCCTACGGCCAGCTGACCTACATCCGCCTCTATCAAGGCGCCCTTAAGAAGGGGGACGAGCTTTACAACACCCGCTCGCGACAGAAATTCAAGGTCGGGCGCCTGGTCCGCATGCATGCCGACGAGATGAAGGATATCATCACGGCCTCGAGCGGCGATATCGTCGCCCTGTTCGGAATCGACTGTGCCTCGGGCGACACATTCGTTTCTCCGGGATTGAACCTGGCCATGACCTCCATTCATATCCCCGAACCCGTGATCTCGCTTGCCGTCGCGGCGGCCGACGGTGTCTCCCAGGACCGGATGGCCAAGGCCCTCAACCGCTTCATCAAGGAGGACCCCACCTTCCGCTCCCACGTCGACCCCGAATCCAACCAGACCATCATTCAGGGCATGGGTGAACTTCACCTGGATGTTTATCTGGAGAGGATGAAGAGGGAATACAAGGCCCAAGTTAAAACCGGGGCACCCCAAGTCGCCTACCGCGAATCCCTCGGACGGCGGGCCGACTTCGACTACACGCACAGGAAACAGACAGGCGGCGCCGGCCAGTACGGCCGGGTCGTCGGCTACCTGGAGCCCGCCCCCTCGGGCGGCTACGAGTTCGTCGACGAGGTCAAGGGCGGCCGGATCCCCCGGGAATTCATTCCTTCCTGCGACAAGGGATTCCGCGCGACGCTGAAAAAGGGACCGCTTCTCGGCTTTCCCGTGACCGGGGTACGCGTCGTCCTGACCGACGGACAATACCATGCCGTCGACTCTTCCGACATCGCCTTCCAGGCCGCGGCCCAGGGCGCCTTCCGGAACACGTTCCCGAAGGCCGCGCCCTTTATCCTTGAGCCCATCATGAAACTTTCCGTCGAGGGACCGTCGGAGTTTGTCGGCAACATCTTCGCGACAATCAGCCAGAGGCGGGGCGTCATCGTCAGTTCGGTCGAGGATGGAACCTTCGCCCGTGTGGACGCCGAGGTGCCGCTCAGCGAAATGTTCGGCTACGCGACCGCTCTGAGGTCTTTGACCCAGGGCAAGGCCGAGTTCACAATGGAATTCCTCAAGTACGGCCGCGTTCCGGAACAGGTCGCCGCGCGGCTGGCCGAGGAGATCGCGGAGAAGCGCCGCGCCGGCGTGCGGACTTAATCGGGGAGGAGCATCATGCCGAAAACCGATCTCGTCAAGAGAAGCCCCATCCGGGTCCTGGATAAAACCCTCCGCGGGGGGCTGGGGAAAGGCGGTGTCGGCGTCCTGGCTTCACGCAAAGGCGTTGGCAAGACGGCCTGCCTGGTCCACATCGCCCTGGACAAGATGCTCCAGGACAAGCCGGTCATCCATGTTTCCTACTCGAGCCGCGTCGACCACATCATCAAGTGGTATGAGGATCTGTTCCGGGAAATATCCAGGAAACCGCGGCTCAAGGATAAAGACCCGTCCGCCCTGTTCGAGGACCTCATCCGCAACCGAGTCATCATGAACTTCCGCCAGGAAGGAACGAAGACGGAACAGATCCTGAGAAGCATCGAGGCTTTGATTGTCCATGCGCCCTTCGCCGCGGAGACGGTCATTGTCGACGGCTACGACTTTGCGGCGGCCGAACCCGAAGACCTGGTCCGATTCAGGGATTTCGCCGTGCGGCGCGGGTTGGAGATCTGGTTCAGCGCATCTCTCAAAGGCCCCCAGCCGCTTTTCGACGAGGAAGGCGTCCCACGCCTTCTTTTCCCCTATTTGGATCTCATCGACGTGCTGATGACGCTGCGGTTCCAGGGCGAACAGGTCGGATTTCACCTCATCCGGCACCGCGGCCGGAAGCCGCGCGGGCGGCTCCGCCTGATGCTCGATCCGACGACGCTCCTCATCGCCCTAGAGAAAACGTCGCGTCCCTCCGCTCGGAAACCGTCCCGCCGGAATTGACCCTGAATTTATCTTCGCGCCGCTGTAAAGAAAAATGTTCCGACCGAAGGCACAAGACGAAAATTTGTCCCCGGATCCGTCGGCCCATCGAAGCTGAAAGCGACAGGATTGCCGCTGAGAATAATGGCGTATTTCTTTCCGGGATTGAGCTGTGACGCCGGCACGGAAACGCGCTGCGATGATATTCCGGTTGACTCGGCAAACGGTCATGATAAGATGAAAACAAATGAAAAACTTATGGATTTCGCTCCTTGTCATTCCCCTGGCCGTCTGCGCTCCGCGGACGGCCGCGCCCGACCCCTTCGATCCCGATGCCGCGGCTTCCGGACTGCGGCTCGGGCCTCCGGTTTTTGAGGCCGCTCCGGCCTGGACCGGACCCGGTCTTCCGTTTCCTCCCGAGGACAACCCCTGGCCGTCCGTTCGTAAGGAGCGCATCCGGACGCTTCTGGGACCGGCCATGGAACGGGCAGGCGTCGACGCCTGGGTTCTCGTTCTCCGTGAAAACAACAACGATCCTCTCGCCCACCACGTTGGAGGTGAGAATGCGGGGGGAACGGCTGTTTTTCTCTTCTTCCTTGAAAAGGCAACGGATGATGGAGAAACGCCCGGCGTTTCTTCAGTCGCGGTATCTCCCGCCGGGGAAGCCACGGCCCTTCGGGATATGGATCTCCATGACAGCGTCGTTGCCCCCGAACCGAATCTGTCGATTCTCGGCACGGCCGCCGAGGTTCTCCAAGGACGAAACCCGGCTAAGATCGCCGTCAACTCATCGGCGCTGGCCGCAGCCGACGGTCTTTCCCACACGCAGCGGATCCAACTTGAAAAAGCGCTCGGCCCGGATCTCTCCCGACGTCTTGTGTCATCCGAGGATCTGGTCGTCGAGTGGCTTTCCGTGAAAACGCCCCGGGAAGTCGACATCATGACTCGGGCCGCCGAGATCACGGCCCGGCTTCAGATCGAGGCTTATGCCCGGGCCGTTCCGGGAGAAACGACGGACGCCGATCTGGCCCGCTTCCTCAAGCGCCGCATGGCCCAGCTCAAAGTCGAGGATGCCTGGGCTCCGGATCAGAATCCCAACGTCAATTCCGGACCCGATCGCGGCCACTCCCATGCCACGGACCGCGTGATCCGTCCGGGCGACTTTATCCAGACGGACTTCGGCATCAAGGTTTGGGATATTTGGGTGACGGACATCCAGCGCTTCGCCTATGTCCTCGAACCCGGGGGAACCGAGCCTCCCGCCGACGCCCTGAGAAAGTGGGACGCGGCGGTGCGGGGCAGCCGGGCCGCCTTCGCGGCCATGCGCCCCGGAGTCCGCGGTCTCGACGTCGATCTCGCCCAGCGCCGGGTCATGGAAGAAGCCGGATCGATTCCGGTCTTCTGGGGCACCGGGCATCCCGTCGGCTACTGGGCTCACGATGTCGGGCCGGCCCTCAGCGGCGGCCAGCGCGGACGCACTCCCTCTCCGGCCGTTTCGCGGCTCCTCCGGCCCGGCCAGGTTTTCGCCTATGACGGCTTTTTCTCGTGGGAACTCTCAGGCGAAGAAACCGGGACGAAAACGATTTCCGTCGAAGAGATGGCCGTCGTAACCGAGGACGGCGCGCGGTTTCTGATCGCCCCACAGGACGACCTCATCCTCATCCGTTCGCGGAACTGATCCGGGCCTATTTCTTCAGGGCCTCGAGAATGGCGGTTTTGAAAGCTTGACCTGGGGATGCCGGCAAGGGTAAAAGGTAAGGTCGAGGACACATGATATCGTTGATTCTTGCCGCATGGCTGGGCTTCGGCACCGGGTGGACGGCCGATATTCTCGCTCTATCGAAAGGGGAAACCCCCAATGACGCCCAACCTGACGGCGCGGAGACCGGACTCCCCTTCCCGCCGTTGAGTCTCTCGGATGACGAGTTGGCCGAGCGCATCGCAACCGATCCGCATTCCCTGGCGTCCCTTTCCATCGGGGCTCCCGGCAGCGGACTGCAGCTGGGCTCCATACCGCTGCCGCCGGCTCCCGAATGGGAGATCATCCATCCCGGCGAATCCTATGGAACACGCGAGACCATCGCTTTTGTCCAAACGGCGCTCCGAACCGTGGCACGGATCTTCCCCGGAACACAGCCTCTCGCAATCGGCGATATCAGCCATCCCGGCGGCAGACAGCTCCGGCGCCATGCCACGCACCAGGCCGGCCGTGACGTCGACTTCGGATTCTACTACAAGGACGGCAAGACACACTGGCGAATTCCGGGAACTGCGACCAATCTCGATCTTCCCCGAAATTGGGCGCTGGTGCGGGCCCTGACTGCTTTGACCGACGTCGAAACCATTCTTCTCGACTGGAGAATCCAAAAGCCTCTCTACCATTACGCGCTTTCGATCGGCGAGGACAAGGAGTGGCTGGACGGGATCTTTCAGTTCGTCAAAGGATCGCGCGGGGCCCTGATCCGCCATGTCGCGGGTCATCGCACGCACTACCACGTGCGTTTCTTCAATCCCGAGGCTCAGGAACTCGGACGGCGGGTTTATCCGCATCTTCTCCGTCTGAAAGTCATCGACCCCCCCGTTTTCACGATCCCGCACCGGGTCCGCGAAGGCGAGACTCTGGGACACCTGGCCCGCCGCTACGGCACAACGGTTCGGGCCATTCAGAGGGCGAACGGACTGAGCGGCAACCTGATTCGCGCCGGCCGGACCTACCGGATCCCGCGATCCGGCGCAACGGCTCCACCCCAGGAACCGATCATGATTCCTCCGCGCAGGCTTCCCCCAACCACACCGGCTTTACTCGGCGGTATGGACTGGCCGACGGCAACCCGGATTTCCACGCCGACTTTGGATGAGGCGGTCCGGCTCGGCGGAATCATCCGGAAGGCCCTCCGCCGGTTTTAGCCCGGGGCGGTTATTCGACCGACTTCGCGAAGACCCGGAACTCGGCGATGGAAAATTGGGTCCTTCAGGATTCTTCGGTTTTTCGGCTGGCAAAAAACGAATAGACGACGGGAATAATGAGCAGGGTGATCAGGGTCGAACTCATCAGACCGCCCACCACCGCCCGGGCCATGGGCGCCTGGGCTTCGCTGCCTTCCCTGATCCCCAGGGCCAGGGGCATCATGGCCATGATGGTCGTCATTGCCGTCATCAGAATGGGACGAAGGCGCCGCCGGCCGGCTTCCTCGATCGCCGCGCGCATCGGCATCTTATCGCGGCGGCGGAGAAGATTGATGTGGTCCACCAGGAGAATGGCGTTGTTGACCACGATCCCGCCCAGCATGATGCAACCGATGTACGATTGGATGTTGAACGTTGTGCCCGTCAGAAAAAGCATCCAGATGACGCCGATGGCCGCCATGGGAACGGAAAACATGACGATGAACGGATCGCGCACGGACTCATAGAGCATGGCCATGATCATGTAGACCAGCAACAGGGCCAGGATGATGCTGACCAGGAGTTCCCGGAACGCTTTCTGCTGTTCCTCGAAATCCCCCGTAAACGTGACCGCGAAATCCCGGGGCATGGGGATGGTGCGGATCCCGGCCCGGATGTCGGACAAAATCGACCCAAGATCCCGGTTCTGAATTTCGGCCGAGATGGTCAGAACGCGCTCCCGGTCCCGCCTTTCGATGCGTTGCGGGCCGCGCCGGGGCTGGACGTCGACGACATTGCGCAGGCTGACCGGCCGCCCGTCCGAATTGGTGAGCGTCATGTCGAGGATGTCTTCCATGCTCAACCGTTCGGCATCCTTGATCCTGACGAGGATGCGGAATTCATCGCCGCTCTCGCGGAACATGCTGGCTTGGGTGCCCGTCAGAACGGTCTGGACCGTCCGGCCGATCTGGGACACGGAAAGTTTCATGTCCGCGGCCGCTTGTCTGTCGATGATGAGAAGCTCCTCGGGATTGCCGACATCCCGGCTGAGCCGGACATCGGCGACGCCGGGGACGCCCTCAACGATTCGCCTCACCTGCTGGGCCAGAGCTTCCCCTGTTTCTATATCGTAGCCGCGGATTTCAACCTGGACTCTTTCCGCCCCGCCGCCGCCCCGGAACATGAACTGGCCGCCGCTCGCCCGGGTCCGGATGACGGTTCCGGGAATATTCCGAAGATTTCGCCGGAGATCGGCTGCGATTTGCTCGCTCGATCTCGAACGCTGCGACCGGGGCACGAGCTTGACGGTGACATTCCCGGATTGGGAGCCGCGTCTCCAACCGCCGCCGCCGATGCTTTCCTCGATGGTCCGCATTTCCGGGACATTCCGCCTGACGATGTCGGCAATCACTTTGAAACGCTCGTCGATGACGGCCAGGCGTGTGCCGACTTCCATCTCGACCGTGACGCTCACCTCGCCTTCGTCCGTAGACGGCATGAATTCGTTGCCGACGAGCCTGGCGAGGAAGATGCTTCCGACAAGGAGCAGGGCGGCCCCGCCCAGGACGGCCGCCCGGTGGTTCAATGAAAAATGGAGAATCTTTTTATATCTGTTTTCCATTTTTACGAAAACGCTGCGGATGCCGGCGACAAGCTTCCCGACCGCTTCCCGGGAATTCGTGTCGTTCGGACGGGTCAACCGGAGAAAGCGGCTCGACAGCATGGGAATCATGGTCAGCGAGACAAACAACGAGCAAATGAGAGCAAAGCTGACCACGTAGGCCAGTTGTTTGAACATGATGCCGCTCATGCCCCGGATAAAGACCATAGGCATGAATACGGCCAGCGTGGTCAAGGTGCTGGCCACAATGGCCGATGAAACCTCCCGGGTTCCCTCCGAAGCGGCCTTTCGGGGCGGTTCTCCGGACTCCTGCAGCCGGAAAATATTTTCCAGAACGACGATGGAGTTGTCGAGGAGCATTCCGATGCCGAGAGCCAATCCGCCCAGCGTCATGACATTCAAAGTGAAACCGCCGAAATAAATCAGACTGAACGTCGCCACGATGGAGATGGGGATGGCGGTGGCGATAACGAATGTGCTCCGGATATTGGTCAGGAACAACAGCAGCACGAAAACCGCCAGGATTCCGCCGTAGACCGCCGTGGAACTGACATTGCGGATGGCGTTCTTGATATATTCCGAGCTGTCCGATACCGGAAGAAGCTGGATCTGGGGGATGTCCTCCTGGATTCTTTCGATTTCCCTGAGAACGCCTTCGGCGACCTGGACGGTATTGGTTCCCGATTGCTTGTAGATCGCGATCCTTGTTCCCGGAAGACCGTTGATGCGGACGACGCGGGTGATTCTGCGGAAGGTGTCGTCGACATCGGCGATTTCCCTGAGCTGAATGGGCACGCCGTCCCTTATGGCCACAACCGTCTCGCGGATCTGATCCAGGTTGGTATAAACTCCTGGAATGCGGACGAGGATGTCGTAATTCCCCCTCTCAATGATTCCCGCCGGAAGGTCGATGTTTTCCTGGCGGATTTTTGTGATGATCAAGTCCAGGGGAAGGCCGAGGGCCTTGACTTTGTCGGGATGGATATTGACCTGGATTTCGCGTTCGCGGCCGCCCCAGATATCGATCGACGCCACGCCCGGGACGCGCTCGATCCGGTAGGATATCTGCTCGTCGATAATCCGCCGCATCTGGATGGGATCCAGATTGCTCAGGGCGCCGATCATGAGAATGGGCCTCTGGGCCGGATCGAATTTCCGGAGAGTCGGACGGTTGATATCGGGCGGCAGCCGGGAGATCACGCGGTCGAGACGCTCGCGGACGTCATCGGCCGCGGCATTGAGGTCGACACCCCAGGAAAACATGACCCGCACGTTGCTGTTTCCTTCGGACGAGACGGAAAAGACTTCCTCGACGCCCGGAACCGCGCTCATGGCCTCTTCGATCGGCCGGGTGATGATCTGCTCAATTTCCTCCGGGCCCGTGTTTTCGTAGGAAGTGGAAATATTGAGCGTGGGGAAGGTGATGTCGGGCATGAGATCGATGGGAAGCCGCGAGACGGAAACAAGACCCACGGCCATGACGGCCAGGACGATCATGGTCGTGAAGACGGGACGCTTGATGGAGAAATCAGAGAGATTCACAGCCGGCCTCCCTGGGACGAGTCCGTTTTGCCGTCCGGTTTGGCAGGCATCTTGCCGCCCTCCCCGTTTCCGGAAACCGGAGCTCCGGGGGGCAAAATGACGCCGCCTTCTCTTTCCAGAAGATAATGCCCGAGCGTGACCACATATCCGGAGATCGAGGCGGGCTCGACGATTTCAACGAGGTTGCCCTCCACGATGCCCGTCTGAACCGGCTGGAAACGAGCTCTTGTGTTTTCGAGGTCGATCAAAAAGACTCCCGCCTGACCGTCGCGGGTCGCGACGGCATTGAACGGCACAACCGTGACATTCTCGCGCCGGTCGAACTCGATCTGGGCATTGATGAACATGCCCGGCTTGAGAAGTTTTTCGGGGTTGTCAATTTCGATTTCGACCCGGGCCTGCCGCGATGTCTCCTTGAGAAGCGGAGCAACGCGGACGACCCGGCCGTTGAAGGACTTCTCCGGGAAGGCGCTGCTCAACACCGCAGCCGGCTGATCGATCCTCAAGCGGAAATACTCCCTGTCGGTGACATGGATGACGGCCGTGATCGGGTGGAGTTCGACGATGGACAGAATCGGCGCATTGGCCGATAGCAGGGCGCCCTGATCGACGAATCTCTCGCCCACGTACCTTACGGCGCCGCCGGTTTCCCATAAGGCCGCGATCCGCGTATAGGACAGTCGAACCCGGGCCGTCTGAAGAGCGGCCTCGCGGTTGGCCAACTGGGCCACGGCGACATTGTAGCGGGCCTGCTGGGCGCCGTTCTGAGCGATCACGGCGTCCAGCTGGGAGTCCGATTGGATCCCTTTCTGATGCAGGGTTCTCGCCCGCTCCAGGTCTTTCGCGCTCATGTCGAGGGAGCTCGCGGCCTCTTCCAGGTTGGCGCGAGCGACGCGGAGGTCGGCTTCCGCCTGAATGACCTGCTGCTGGTATTCTTCATCCTCAAGTACGGCCACAAGCTGGCCGCTCGTCACCGGGTCACCGATATCGACAAGAAGCCTGTTCAGCTTGCCCGATATTTTGGGGGCGACAACGACATGGGATTTGGAGATCAATGTCCCGGAAAACAGGCCCATGTCTCTCAGCGAACTGATCCGGACGGGGCCGATTTCGACGGCCACGGCCACGCTTCCCGGACCGCCCCCCGGACCTTGTCCGGACGGAAAAACGGCCCGAAGGACCCTCCAGCCCAGGAACCCCAGGACGATGATCCCCAGGATCGCCGCCATGGTTTTGCGCGGGATTTCAAACTTGCCGATCTTCAAAGTCTTCATATCGTCATCCTTCTTCACAAGTTGTTTCCGTTTTCGACTTCATCCGCGGCGACCAATCGCACTCCGGTTCCCTGCACCCGGTCGAGGTTGGCCAGCGAAATACTATAGTCCACGAGGGCCCGGAGCTCCATGATTTGGGCCGAGGCCAGATCTCTCTGATATTGCAGAATAAAATAATTCGTGCTCAGGCCGACCTTGAATTTTTCCTCCTCGGCTTCGAGCTTTCTTTGGGCCAGCTCACGGGCGGCCCGGTAGGCTGATATCCTCAGATAATTGGCCTCGGCCGTCCGGACGGCATTCCGGATTTCCAGAAAAGCCCGCTGTTCGCTGTTCTGGAGTCTGATCCTGGCTTGCTCGAGGCCGAGTTTGTTCTGCTTGTAAAGGGCCCGGGTCAGAATATTGTTGAGAGGAAACGACAGAGACAATCCCACGGACCAGTTCTTGTATCGGAAATTCACGGCATCCCTCAGGGCGTCCGAACTGCCGCCGGGAACAATGCCGATGACGGCGCCGGTCAGGGCGTTTCCGCCTTCATAAAGGATCTGGTCGCCCGAGATGCCGGGGCTCCAGTAGGACGCTTGGAGACGAAGATCGGGGAAGAGCTGGTTGCGGGCATAGCTCATATTGAGTTCCCGGGTCCGGAGATCGATCCGTGACGCCTGAAGGTCGGGCCGGCGGGCCATGGCCGTCTTCAGAGCCCGATCCAGACTCAAATCTTCGCGGCGGACGGACGGGGCGTCCGTGGGCCTGATACGCACGGATTCCACATCCTCGAATTCGGCCGGAAGGTTGATGATGGTCTTGAGGAGGTCCTCAAAATTTCTGACCAGGGTCTCGGCCTCCAGGATATCCGCCTCCCGTGTCGCCACATCGGCCTCCGCGGTGAGAATTTCGATAGGGGCGAGCGTGCCGGCCTGGATTTCCGCCCTGTTTTTCTCGAGCAATTCCTGGGCCAGCTTCAGAGACTGCCTTCTGACCTTCAGGTTTTCGATGCTGTAGACCAGATTCCAATAGGCGCTTTCCGCGCTGTAAACCGTGTCCTCGAGAGCCTGTTGAAAAAGTTGTTCGGAGACGTCCCGGTTGTTTTTGGCGACGAGAATGTCCCGGCGACTCATTTTGGGGCCGAAATCCTTCAAAAGCGGTTGGGAAAACGTGAAGCGAAGCGTGTTGCCGTAACGGGGGTTGATGCTCTGGAAACGCCTGTTGGTGTCCGTCATATAGCCCGTCAATCCCAGCGCGAAATTGGCCCCCGTGGGAATAACCTGGGCGATCTGAAGGGAATAGTCGTTCTGCAGCGTGGTGACGGTCTCCGAGGCATCCAGAAACGAGAAAGAGGCGGAATTGGTATCCTGTTTATTGAAATGGGAGGTCATGGAGGGCAAAAATCGTTCCCTGGCCAGATCGACGGAAACGTCGGCAATGGCCGGCGTGATCCTTTCCACGGCCAACCCCAGATTGCTTGTCACGGTTCGGGCGATGCATTCGTCCAGGGACAACGCCAGCGTCTTTTCTTCATCGAGACCCTGCAACGGCAGAAGAGAGATCCACATCAGGGCGAGGCATCCCGCCGCGGCTCTTCGGATCATGTCAGCACCTCCAAAAGGATTCAGCCCGGATCTTTGATATAAAAATCCCATATCATTTGGACGCAATCCGGTCGGTTTTCTTCCCCCGATATTCCAAACCCGCTCTGTTCTTGACATCCGCATCATAATGACGCTATAGTCGTTTTTCCTTAAGCTTATGGCAGTCACAGCACTCCTGGAGGATTTTTTTCAGGGCCGCACTTTGGCCTGCGCCCGTTTGATCAGCCGGATCGAAAACGATCCCCGATCCATTCCGGAAATTCTCGACGCCGTTCTTCCCCGCCGGAAAGGCGCCGTCCGGATCGGCGTGACCGGCCCTCCCGGGGTCGGAAAAAGCACCGTGACGGCCGGCCTGGCCAAGCGGGCCGTCGCCGCCGGTCATTCCGTCGGAATCCTGGCCGTCGATCCTTCCAGCCCCTTCTCGGGAGGCGCCTTTCTGGGCGACCGCGTCCGGATGCATAACCTCGGCGATTCCGGCGTGTTTATCCGTTCCCTGGCCTCCCGGGAAGGAACCGGCGGGCTCTCACCCGCCGCGCCTTATGCCGCCGAAATTCTGGACGCCTTCGGCATGGACCGGATCTTCATCGAAACCGTCGGCGTCGGCCAGGCGGAACTCGACGTCATGACCTGCGCCGATCTGATTCTTCTCATCCTGCAGCCGGGCGCGGGAGACGTCATCCAGACGCTCAAGTCGGGGATCCTGGAAATCGCCGACCTGTTTCTGGTCAACAAGATCGATCTTCCCGGTGCCAACGCTCTCCTCGAATCCCTGCGGTTCCTTTTCGAAATCAGCGGCGGCCGGCGGGAAAAGACCGCTCCTCCCGTCCTTTCCCTTTCCGCCGACCGGAATATCGGCCTCGACGAAGCCCACGCCGCCATGGAAGACGCCGTCGGTGAATACGTTCAGTCGGGACGATATGATGAAAAACGGCGGGAACGCCTCGAAGCCGAAATCCGAAAAGCCCTTCGCGAGGATCTCTGGGAAAAGTTCTCCATGGGAACAAACGGGAAGATCGACATCCGGGCCGCGGCGGAAACGCTCCTCAAGGAGCGCCGGCCGCCCTATCGTTTCGTCCGCGATGTCTGTTCGAGGATCCTCATCGAATTCAAGAATGCGAGGCCCACCGGTGAAAACGAAGAATAAAACCCTTTGGAAAAAAACCTTCGATTCGAGCGGAAGGAGGGAAGCCGATTTTTCTTCCCTTTCAGGACGGCCCCTCGAACCCCTGTATTCCCGGGAAGATCTGGACGGCATCGATGCGGCATCCGAAATCGGTTTTCCCGGAGACTACCCTTTCACCCGTGGCGTTCATCCGTCGATGTACCGGGGAAAGCTCTGGACCATGCGCCAGTTCTCGGGCATGGGGACGGCCGACCAGACCAACGAGCGGTACAAGTTCCTTCTGGAAAAAGGCCAGACGGGTTTATCGGTCGCCTTCGACAACCCGACACTCTACGGCCGCGATTCCGACCACGGTCTTTCCGTCGGAGAGGTCGGAAAAACCGGAGTGGCCGTCGATACCGCGGCCGATATGGAGAGGCTTTTCCGCGACATCCCTCTGGACCGGGTATCGACATCCATGACCATCAACGCACCGGCAGCCTGGATCTTCGCCATGTTTCTGGCCAATGCCGAGAACCGGGGCATCTCCTTCGCCGGGCTCCGGGGCACCCTGCAGAACGACATCCTCAAGGAATACATCGCCCAGAAGGAATGGATCTTTCCTCCGGAACCCCACATGCGGCTGATCACGGATCTCATGGCTTTCTGCGCGGACCACGTGCCGCAGTGGAACACGATCTCGATTAGCGGCTACCACATCCGGGAAGCCGGTTCGACCGCGGCCCAGGAACTGGCCTTCACTCTGGCCGACGGTTTCGCTTATGTCGAATACGGCATGCGTGCCGGCCTGAACGTCGATGATTTCGCGCCCCGGTTGTCGTTCTTTTTCAACGCGCATCTCGATTTCTTCGAGGAAATCGCCAAGATGCGGGCCGCCCGGCGGATCTGGGCCCGCCACATGAAAGACAAATACGGCGCAAAAAATCCCCGGTCCTGGCTTTGCCGCTTTCATGTTCAGACGGCCGGCTGCAGCCTGACGGCCCAGCAGCCCGAAATCAACATCGTCCGCACGGCCCTCGAGGCTCTGGCGGGAGTGCTCGGGGGATGCCAGAGTCTTCACACGAATTCCATGGATGAAGCCCTGGCTCTGCCTTCGGAAAAGGCGGTCGAAATCGCTCTCAGGACCCAGCAGATCATCGCTTTCGAAAGCGGCGTCGCCAACGTCATCGACCCCCTGGGCGGCTCCTATTATGTTGAAAAACTGACCCGGGAACTGGAAGACGAGGCTGAGGCCTATTTCCGGAAAATTGAAGAGATGGGCGGCATCGTCGGAGCCATCGAGCAGGGATTTCCCCAGAGAGAGATCACCCGGGCCGCCTACGAATACCAGATGGCGCTTTCGAGAAAAAAGAAGTTCCAGGTCGGCGTCAATGCCTTCGCCAATCCCGGCGAAACCCTGGAAATCCCCATCTTGGAAATCGAAGAGTCGGTGGAAAAAGACCAGCTCGCTTTCCTGGAGAGGACCAAGGCGGAGCGCGATAACGGCGCCGTCCGCCGGAGCCTCGAGGCCCTGGCCGCCGCCGCGGCCGGGAGAGACAACCTCATGCCCCGCCTGCTCGACTGTTCCCGCGTCCGGGTCACGGTAGGGGAAATCAGCGACGCCCTGGCCGCCGTTTTCGGTGAATACAGGGAACAGCCCTTTTTCTGACGGGAGGAGAGGAACGATGGCCGCAAAAAAAATCAAGGTGATCGTCGCCAAACCCGGACTCGACGGACACGACCGGGGCGTCAAGGTCGTCGCCCGGGCCCTGGTCGAAGCCGGAATGGAAGTCGTCTATCTCGGGCTTCAGCAGACGCCGGAAAGCATCGTGCGGGCGGCCGTCGAGGAGGATGCCGACGCCATCGGTTTGTCCATTCTTTCCGGCGCCCACATGGTTCATTTCCGGAAAGTCCGGGAACTCATGGACCAAAACGGCATCGGGGACCGCCTGCTGACGGGAGGCGGCATCATCCCGACCAAAGACCAGGGAAAATTGAAAGATCTGGGCGTCGACCGGGTTTTCGGGCCGGGGGATGACCTGGAGGATATCATCGAATACATTCGGACAAGCGCCGGGCGCCGTCCGGAAAATTCATAGGAGGGCACATGGATTTCGAACTGACGGAAGAACAGAAAATGGTCATCGACGGGGCGAAGAAGTTTACGGAAAAAGAGCTCGCTCCCGGGATGGAGGAGCGCGATGAAAAAGGCGAGTTCAACCTCGCCGCCTTCAAGGCGCTCGGGCAGTTGGGTTACCTCGGCATGACCGTTCCGGAAGCCTACGGCGGCACCGAACTGGGCGCCGTGGCTTATGTCGGCGCCATCATGGAATTCAGCAAAGCCGACAACGGTCTTGCGGTCGCCGTCTCCGTCCAGAACTCGCTGGTCAACGATGCTCTGCTCATGTTCGGAACGGACGAACAAAAGCAGACCTATCTTCCCAAGCTGACCTCGGGGGAATGGATCGGCTGCTTTTCGCTGACCGAAGCCGACGCCGGAAGCGACCCGGCGGGCGTCCGGGCCTCGGCCGTGCGCGACGGCGATGAGTTCGTTCTCAACGGGGCAAAAACCTTCGTCTCGAACGGAGATCCGGCCGACCTCGTCATCGGGTTTTTCAGCACCGACAAGGAAAAAGGAGCCAAAGGCATTTCGGCCATCCTCGTCCCCAAGACGACGCCCGGCCTGGCCGTGGGCAAGCACGAAAACAAAATGGGCATCCGGACATCGAGCACGACGGAGCTCATTTTCACGGACTGCCGGGTTCCGGCGGCCAACCTGCTGGGACAGGAAAACAAAGGTTTGAGTATCGCCCTGGCCACCCTGGACTGCGGCCGGCTGGGCATTGCGGCCCAGGCGGTCGGCATCGCCGAGGCGGCCCTCGAGGAATCCATCCGCTACTCCAAGGAACGCGTCCAGTTCGGGAAACCCATCGCCCACCAGCAGGCCGTTCAGTTCATGCTGGCCGACATGGCCGTGGATGTCGAGGTGGCCAAATCCATGCTCTACCGCGTCGCCTGGATGAAGGACAAGGGCGACCGGAGGTTCACGGCCGAGGCCGCCATGATCAAGCTCTTCGCCTCCGAGATGTCCCACCGCGTCTGTCACAAAGCCATCCAGGTTCACGGCGGTTACGGCTACATGAAGGAATACAAGGTCGAGCGTCTCTACCGCGATCAGCGGATCACGGAAATTTACGAAGGAACGTCGGAGATCCAGCGCCTGGTCATCGCCAGATCGCTTCTCTCCTGAGGAGGACCGGATATGGAACGCGAAATCCTGAAAATGAATGTGGCCGATGGAATCGCCACGGTCACCATCTCCCGGCCCCAGGCCCTGAATGCGCTGAATGTGGATTTCTTCCGGGAATGGGACGGCCTGTTGGACGAAGTCGGCCGGAGGGACGACATCCTCGTCCTGATCCTGACCGGTGAGGGGAAAGCCTTCGTCGCCGGAGCCGACATCGCCGAAATGTCGGGGAAAACCCGGGAAGAGGGAACCGCCTTCTCCCTCGCAGGGCAAAAGGCTCTGCGCAGGCTGGAACTTCTGGAGAAGCCCGTGATCGCTGCGATCAACGGCTTCGCCCTGGGAGGCGGCCTGGAGCTGGCCATGGCCTGCGACATCCGGATCGCCTCCTCCAAGGCGCGCTTCGGCCAGCCCGAGGTCAATCTCGGGATCATCCCGGGTTATGCCGGGACCCAGCGGCTGCCGCGTCTCGTCGGTCTCGGGGACGCTTTGTTTCTGTTGATGACCGGAGACATGATCGGAGCCGAAGACGCTCTTCGCATGGGCCTTGTCCAGAAGGTTGTCGAGCCCGAAAACCTCATCGCCGCAGCCGAAGAAACCGCAAAAACGATCGCCGCCAAGGGACCGCGGGCCGTCCGCCTGGCTAAAAGCGTCGCCCGCAGGGGACTTCTCATGGATTTCGAAAGCGGCTGCGCCCTGGAAGCCGAAGAGTTCGGAACGCTGTTTGAAAACGAGGCCGTTGAGGGCATGCGGGCGTTTCTGGAAAAACGCAAACCCGACTGGAGCCGCACATGAGCGATGTCGACCTTCTGGAAAAAGTCGCCGTTCTCGGCGCCGCCGGGAAAATGGGCAGCGGAATCACCCTGCTCACCGCGCTGGAAATGGCCGACCTGAGCCTGGATCCGGCGAATGCCGGCCGGAAATTCGCTCTGACCGCCATCGACATCTCCGCCCAGGCCCTGGCCGATCTTCGCAAATACCTCCGGGCTCAGGTCCTGCGCGCGGCGGAGAAAAAAACAGTGCGCCTCCGAAGCCTCTACATGCACCGCACCGATCTCGTCGAAAACGAAGAGGTTATCAACCAGTACATCGAGGACGTTCTGGACCTCGTTCACCCGGCGACGGATATCGCAGCCGCGGCCGAATGCAGAGTCGTCTTCGAGGCAGCCTCGGAAAACCTGGACCTCAAGATCAAGCTTCTCTCCGGAATCAGGGACCGGAACACGCGGGAGGCCTGGTTTCTGACCAACACCTCCTCCATCCCCATTTCCGAATTGGACGCCAAGGCCGGACTCGGCGGCCGCATCATCGGATTCCACTTCTACAATCCTCCGGCCGTCCAGAAACTTGTCGAGGTCATTGCGGCGGACTCCACCAATCCCGAGCTTACGGAATTCGCCGGACGTTTCGCGGCCCGTCTGAGAAAAACCGTCGTCCCCTCCCGCGACGTCGCCGGATTCATCGGCAACGGGCACTTCATGCGGGACGCCCTGCACGCGCTCTCTGAAACAGACCGGCTGGCCAAGGACCATGGCTTCACAACGGCAATCGCCATGATCGACAAGGTCAGCCGCGACTTTCTCATCCGGCCCATGGGCATCTTCCAGCTCATCGACTATGTCGGCGTCGACGTCTGTCAATGCATTTTGCGCGTCATGGACGAGCGGCTGCCCGGACAAGGGCTTCACAGCTCGCTTCTCGATCAGATGATGGAACTCGAAGTCAAGGGAGGACAGTTCGCCGACGGTTCGCAGAAGGACGGTTTCCTCAAATACGAAAAGGGCCGCCCGGCGGGCGTCTTCGATCCTCAGGCGAAAACCTATGTTTCCCTGCCGGAGATCGCCGGGACCGTGGACGAAAAACTGGGCCCCCTCCCCGGGAGCGCCAAGCCCTGGAAAGCCGCGATGCAGCTCCCGGACCGTCCGGGCTTTCTCGAAGGATTCTTTCGGGAGCTCAAGGACATGAAAACCCCGGGCGCCGAAATCGCCGTGAGCTACGGCCGAAAGTCCCGGGAAATCGGACAGGGGCTCGTCGACGACGGCGTCGCGGCGAATGCCGAGGACGTCAACACCGTTCTTCTGACGGGTTTCTACCATGCCTACGGTCCGATCAACCCTTATTTCGATTGAGAGGTAAACATGTGCCAAGACGGCCGAAAAATCTACATGATCGCGGGATATCAGACCGTATCGATGGGTACGGGACGCAAGGAATTTCACCCGAAAAAACCCCGGCCGGGCCTTGAGGACTACATCCGGGAAGCCGGACAAGGCACGCTCAAACAGATCGGCGGCGGAGGCGTCGTCGACGAGGGCGTCATCGGCAATTTCATGGCCGCCCGCTTCAACCGGCAGGGCCATCTGGCCGCGTTCATCCCCTCGATCGACGAGAATCTGAGATGGAAACCCTGCACCCGGGTGGAAGGCGCCTGCGCTTCGGGAGGGGTGGCGTTGTCGACGGCCATGAAAGCCGTTCTGGCCGGAGCGTCGGACGTCGTTCTCACAGTCGGCGTTGAAGTTCAAAACACGGTCAAGGCGATCTACGGCGCCGACATTCTGGCCGGTGCGGGCTGGTATCAGGGCGAGCGCAAGAAGGGACATGCTTACTTTTTTCCCGCTCTTTTCAGCGACCGGGCCGGCGTGTGCTTCGAAAAATACGGACGGGACAAAATGCGCCGGGCCTTCGCCAGCTGGTATCGGAACGCCGTCGAAAACGCGCGCCTGTGCCCGACGGCTCAGGAACACCACAACACCGTCGCCGACCTCGAGGCGCTGGCCATATGCGAACCCAACCCGAAAGCTTTTGTCGATAACCTCAACGTTTACGACTGCTCCAAGGTCTCCGACGCCGCCGCCGCTATCGCCGTCGTCTCGGAGGAGGGATTGGCGCGCTGCGGCGTGCCGCGATCCGAGGCGATCGAAGTCCTCGGTTGGGGCCATGTTCAGGCGGACCTCACCCGGCCGCCGGATGACCCCACTCGCCTGGAAACGACCGAGAGAGCCGTCAAGAGAGCCATGGAAGAGGCCGGCATCACGCTCTCCGATATCGGAACGGTCGAGTGCCACGACTGCTTTACCATCTCCGGCATCCTTTCGGTCGAAGCGGTCGGTCTGGCCGGTCCGGGCCAGGGTGCCGAAGCCGTCCTCGAGGGTCTGACCGCCAGGGACGGCCGCATACCCTTCAATACCACAGGCGGCCTCGTCGGCTGGGGCCACCCGACCGGAGGCACGGGCGTCCGCCAGGCGGTCACGATTTGGGAGCAGTTGACGGGCAAGGCCGGAGACGCCCAGGTCAGGATTTCCGCGGACCGGCCCTGCGGTCTTTCCATCAACATGGGCGGAAACGACAAGACCGTGGTTGCCGTCGTTTATCGCCGCGCCGCCTGATCGGCGGCTGCGGCCTCAAGACATTCCGCCGTCGTTCATGACTTCGACGCGGCGCGCGACAGAGCGTCGGCCCGGCGCAGCGGTTCGGGAATCCTGAATCGCGGGGCGGTCCGGAGGACGAAACGGACGGAACCGGGAATATCGACAAGGTGTCCCGGCGAGACGAAAAGCGGCCGAACGCCCGTTCGCGTCCGGACAACGGCACCGATGGTTTGCCCGTTTAAAGTCAATTGAGACCGGCAGCCGCGGCCGGGTCCCGGCTCGCGGAATTCACCGATGAGCCGGGACTTGGCGCATCCGATCGACGGAAGACCGAGGAGCACGCCGATATGGGAGGCAAGTCCCAGCTTCCGGGGATGGGCCATCCCCTGGCCGTCGATAAGCAGGAGATCGGGTTTCCGGCCGAGTGCGGCAAGAACATCCAGAACGACGGGACCTTCCCGGAATGAGAGGAAGCCCGGCACATACGGAAAAGTCAGCGGGCGGGAGGCCACGGCCTCTTCCACCACACCCAACGAAGGAAAATCGTAAAGGCAGGCCGCGGCGAAAACCCGATCGCCGGAGAAAGATGCGTCGACTCCGGCGATAAGCCGGATCGGAGAAGCCAACGGAATGCAGCGGACCTGCGCGGCCAGCGCGATCTGAATTTCGCGAGCCTCCCGAATGTCTGTCGGCCAAACCGGCGAAAGCCGATTTCGTTTCGTCGCGATTCGTCGAGCGGTTCTTAAGTTCCGGGGCATTGTCCCCATTAAGAAAGACACACCGCTGGCGGGGATTTTGAGGGGGGCCCGGAGGCCCCTCTCGCTAAAAAAACACCGGGACGTGACACTAGAAATTGATATAGAACGTCAATGCGAATTTGCGCGGCGGCGCATAGGATGTCGGGAGCGTGAAATTCGGCTGATCGGATCTCATGTCAACACTCATGACGGTCTGCCTGTCGAGCAGATTCATGAGCCGGGCTTCAAGAATTCCCTGCAGGCGGCCGCCCAGCGGGACCGTATAGGTGAATTGGAGATCGAGGTTGGTCCAGACGGGAAGACGCCGCGAACCGGCCTCCTCGACATAACGGTAGTAGTTTCCGTAGTAGTCCCGCATCCGGGCTTCCCAGGGCCGTCCGCTTTGAATCCGAAGATATCCGCCCACGGACAGATTCCGGTAGAATTCCCAAGTGCCGAACATCTTGACGACATGTGTCCGGTCGCCCGACATCAAGCCCATCCTGAGAGGATCCTGAACATACAGGCCCGGCGCGTCCTGAATGTAGGAGGAGGCATAGAAAAGGGATGTCCCCGGGGCATAATCGAGATCCCAGTTTCCGTAAAGCCGGCTCCATGTGTACATGGCCGTGGCGGCCCAGTTGTCGGCCCACTGTTTGCTGACTTCAAAGCTCAGAGCCATGTATTCCCGTTTGGCCACAACGTCCTCGAATCCCGGAATGATATTGCCGTTGATGTCGCGCAGGGCGCCGTTGAGATTGCCGTAGACGAACCGTGAAGGCGCGGTCATGACGTTGATGGAGGGATAATCTTCGATGACGTTTTTGACATCCCGGTACTGGCCCCAGATCTCGACGGTCCAAAGCCGGTTGATCGGGCGGCTGTAGCCGAGAACGAACTCGTCCTGATAGGTCGGCTTGATGTCCGGCAGGATGACCTTCCCCGTTTCGGAGGCCTGGGGCCGGTCGGAAAGCAGCGAGCCGTCGGAGGCCAGGAAATAGGCGTCGGAACGATAGACGCGCAGCGGCGCCGCCGCCCGGGCCAGGCTGCGGTTGTCCATGGTATTGTAGCGGCCGAAGCTGCCGTAAAACTTGTCGCCGACCTTCTTGTCGATCATGTAGGTGAAGCCGAGCCGGGGCTGGATCTCGTCCTTGAAATCGAAGGTCAGGAAGGTGCGTTTTTCGTCGGTCTTGACGCTGAATTCGTCGCGGTTGGCGAGAACGCCGAGCGTCAGGGTCAGACGTTCGCCGATGCTGACCTGATCCTGGAGGAAAAGAGAATAGGTCCGCCCCCGGGAGTCCTGGGCGGGTTGCTGCGGATAGTAACGGGCCCGGTATCCCGGCCTCCGAAGCGGGTCGATCGAGGCCGAGAGCGCCGTGTAATAAATGAGGCTGCCCCAGCCGTTGGCCAGACGCTCCAGGTATTCGCCTCCGTCGTCATAGGCGAATCCGGCCTTGATCAGGTGGGAATGGCCGCGGAAATCCAGGTATTGACTCAGGACGAGCTTGAACTCGTCGCGGAAAAAGTTCTGGGTGTTGAACTCCGAGGCTGCGCCGACATACTGCCCCGAAGCCGTGGCCCCTCCCAAAATGTAGCCGGGGGCGGTCTGAAAATAGCCCATGAGGTCGGGCCGCGTCGGGTCAAAGGCCGGCTGGTACCCGATTGTTTTATCGGGAACGCTCTGGGAATCCATCTTGACGTGATTGTACTTGAGTTCGAGGTAAGTCGAATTCGAGATCGTCCAGTTCCAGGCGATATAGAAAATCCGGTTGAGGCTTTCGCTGGTGATCGAGGTGTCGGGATGGGCATTGACGCCGACGCCGGCATTGTCGCTCCGGCCGTCGTCATTCCGGAAGCTGGCGACAAGAAGGTGGTTGGGATGAGGGTTTGCACTCAGCTTGAGGAAAAATTCGTTCCGGCGGGTCTTTGAGTCGGGAACGGGGCCGAGGTTGTTAATCCGGCCCGTCGTCGAAGACCTCGGGGTGTTGGCCGAAAGATAAAACCAGACCTTGTCCCTGACGACCGGTCCGCCCAGCGAAAGTGCGGGATTGTAGGTGTTGAACTTGGTGACAATATTGGGATCGGCGGATTTCCAAGTGAAGTCCGAGGGCTCGGCGACCAGCCGGAATGTACCGCTCAGCGTGTTCGTTCCGGACTTGGTGATGGCGTTCGTGACCATGCCGGCCGCCCGGCCGAATTCGGCGCTGATACCGCCCCGCTTGATGCTGAACTCGGCGATGTCGAGTTCGGAGAAGTTCGCGCCCAGGGTTCCGAAAAACGGATTGGTGATGTTCGAGCCGTCGAAGAGAAAGACGTTGTCCTGCTTGTTGCCGCCGGCGTTCGGGGCGAAATCACGGTTGTCGGCGACGCCGGGAGCGAGTTGCCAGAGAGAGGCATAGGACCGGCCCAGGGGCATTTTCTGGACAAGCTCCCGGCTCCAGCTCGACGTGATTTCGGTGGATTTGAGATCGATGTTGGGCGACGGCGCCCGAACCGTGATTTCCTCCATCTGGCGTCCGACGGCGACCATGACGATCACGACCTGAATCGACCGCCCGAGGGACACCGTGATCTCTTCCTTTTCCGAAAGAGAAACCATGTCCGGATGCGTCGCGACAAGGACGTAACTTCCCGGAATCAGTCCGACAAAACGGAACTGGCCGTCGCGGCCGGTCGTGAAAGTCCGTCCCCCGGGCAGAAACGGACCGGAGATCCGGACTTCGGCGTTTTCTATGGGGGAATTGTCTTCGCCTTGAACGACGCCGGTCACATTGCTCCGCTCCTGGGCGGACGCCGAACCGATCAGAAGCAGAAGCGCACACGCCCACAAAAGAATGCGTTTCATGACACCCTCCTTTGATATGGATTAATCGTTTATTTAATAATAAGCCGATTTCGACTTTTGTCAAGACGCATTTTTCCCACAGGAATCCACGCCCCAATATTTCTCGATCGGGTCGGCCGTGATCGATCTTCTCCCGAAATTCATGTTAATATACTTGAAGAAAAAGACAGGAGGAGAATAACCATGGATTTTGCTCTGACCGAAGAACAAGAAATGATGAAACAGGCGGTCCGCAGCTTTGCCGAAAAGGAGATCCTGCCCGTCCGCGAAAAACTGGACGAAAAGGAGGAGTTCGGTTACGAGATCACCCAACAAATGTTCGACCTGGGCTTTTTCGGCGTCCTCATTCCCGAGGAATACGGAGGCATGGGCATGGACTATCAGTCCTACATCCTGGTCGTCGAGGAGCTGGCCCGGGTGGACGCCTGCCAGGCGGCCACCGTCGCCGCCGGGACCTCCCTGGGGGCCGCGCCCATCTACTATTACGGGAACGAGAAACAGCGCCGGGAGCTCCTGCCCGATCTTCTCAAGGGGAAACTCATCGGATTTGGGTTGACGGAACCTGACGCGGGCTCCGACGCCGGGGGGACCAAAACCAAGGCGGTTCAGAAGGACGGGAAGTGGATCCTCAACGGGTCGAAGATCTTCATCACCAACGCCTCAACGGCTATCACGATGGGATCAATCATCCAGGCCGTCAGCGGAGAACGGCCGGACGGCAAGAAGGAGTACACCTGCTTCCTGGTCCGCCAAGACCAGCCCGGCTACAAGGCCATCCCCATGCACAAGAAGATGACCTGGCGATCCAGCAATACGTCGGAGATCTACCTGGACGACGTGGAGGTGACCGACGAGGACATCCTGGGAAAACGAGGTGAGGGCTTCCACCAGATGCTCGAGACTCTCGACAACGGCCGTCTGGCCATTGCCGCCATGGGCGTCGGCGGGGCCCAGGGCGCCTTCGAGGCGGCCTTGAAATACTCCCAGGAACGCACGCAGTTCGGACGGCCCATCAGCGGGTTCCAGTCCACGGCCTTCAAGCTGGCCGACATGGCCACCGAGATCGAAGCCGCCCGCAACCTTCTCTACAAGGCGTGCTGGCTCAAGGACAACAAAAAGCCTTTCGGCATGGAGGCGGCGATGGCCAAGCTCTACGCCAGCGAGGTCATGAAACGGGTCGCCCACGAGGCCGTCCAGATCTACGGCGGTTACGGGCTCATGGAGGAATATCCCGTCGCCAAGTTCTATCGGGATCAGCGGCTTCTGGAGATCGGGGAGGGAACGTCGGAGATCCAGCGGCTGGTCATCGCCCGCAAACTGGGGATCTGAACACTAGAGGGTCTTCGTCTCGACCTCAACCAGCGGTTTTTGGGAATCGACGAGATCCCCGACGGCGACATGGATTTTCTTGACGACGCCGGCGGCGGCCGATTTGATTTCGTTCTCCATTTTCATGGCTTCGACGATGACCAGGGTCTGGTTTTTCCGGACATCCTCGCCTTCGGCGACGGCGATCTTGATGACCTTGCCCGGCATGGGCGCTTTGACCCGAAGGATCCCCTCGATGGACGGATCATCGCCGGACGCGGAACGTCCGGAATCCGGACGCGGCGTTTCGAGGGTATAGGTCCTCCCGTCGACCGAAACAAAGATCGAATCCCCGCGCCGGGCGAGGAAAATCCTGCGGCGGCGGCCGCCGGCAAGTACGGCGATCTCATCCGGAGCAACCGTGCGAATCCCGGCCTCGAAAACGGATTCGCCCTCGCGGATGACGAAGCCGTCTCCCTTCTTCTCCAGTCCGATCCGGGCGGGAAACCCGTCGACGATGAATTCAAACTCCATGGGATCCGCCTCCTCCGATTCTCCAACGACCCAGCGAGATCCAGGGCGTCGCCGTTTTCGCCGCCGCACGCCCCGTGTCTCTCGGCCGTCCGGTCGCGCCCGACGCCGCGAAGGCCGCAGCGGCCATGGCCAGTCTCCGGCTTTCATCGTTTTCGTTGTCCCGCCCCCAGGCCTCGAAATTCCGGGCGATGAACGACGTCGTCGTTCGGCCCGCCAGGAACTCGGCATGACCGACGACGTCATGGAGGAATCCGATGGTCGTCTGAATCCCCAAAATCGCGTAATCCTCGAGGGCGGCGGCCATTCTGCGGGCGGCGGCGTCCCGGTTTTCGGCCCAGACGATGAGCTTGGCCAGGATCGGATCGTAATAGACCGGGACCTCCCAGCCTTCGGAGATGCCGCTGTCCAAACGGATGCCCGGGCCGGCCGGTTCCCGGAGGAGTTCGATCCGCCCGGAAGAGGGCAGAAATCCGTTTCGGGGATCTTCGGCGTAAATCCGGCATTCGATGGCATGGCCGCGCTGCCGGAGCTCTTCCTGATTCAATCCCAGTTCTTCACCGGCGGCGATACGGATCTGCCGCTGCACGAGATCGAGGCCCACCGTCAGTTCGGTCACCGGATGCTCGACCTGCAGACGGGCATTGACTTCGAGAAAATAGAAGCGGCCGCCGGCGTCGAGAAGGAACTCCACGGTCCCGGCATTGTTGTAGTTCGCGGCCTTTATGGCTTTGACGGCCGTCTCGCCCATCGTCCTTCGGAGTTCCGGACTCAAGGCCGGAGAGGGAGTCTCTTCCAGGATTTTCTGATGCCGCCGTTGGATCGAACACTCGCGTTCGAAGAGATGGACCGTTCGGCCGTGGTTGTCGGCCAGGACCTGGAATTCGATGTGCCGGGGATCCTCGATGTATTTTTCCAGATAGACCGAATCATCGCCGAAGGCGGACCGGGCCTCGCGCCGTCCGGCATCGACGGCCGGACCGAGATCCTCGGCGTTTCGAGCGATGCGCATGCCTTTTCCGCCGCCTCCGGCCGAAGCCTTGACCATGACGGGATATCCCAGCTTGCGGGCCGCGGCTTCATATTCCCCGGCCGAGCCTTGAACCGCATTGAAGCCGGGGATGACGGGTACCCCGGCCTTCTCCATGGCCCGGCGGGCGCGAACCTTGTCTCCAACAAGTTCCATGGCCTCGGACCGCGGGCCGATGAAGACCAGCCCCTCCTTTTCGCAACGGCGGGCGAATTCGGAGTTTTCGGCCAGAAACCCGTAGCCGGGATGAACGGCCTCGGCGCCCGTTTGACGCGCGGCTGCGACGATTCTTTCCATATCGAGATAGCTTTCGACGGCCGGCGGCGGCCCGATCGGCACGGCTTCGTCGGCCGTGCGGACATGCAGGCTTTCGGCGTCGGCCTCGGAATAAACAGCGACGGACGGGATGCCCATCTCCCGGCAGGCGCGAATCACCCGGACGGCGATTTCCCCCCTGTTGGCAATCAGGATTTTTCGAAACAGTCTTGGCTCCATCATCCGGACCACCGAGGCTTTCTCTTTTCCAGAAAGGCGGCCATGCCTTCCTGGGCTTCGGGACTGACCCGAAGACCGGCGATCATTTCCGCCGTAAACAGGCGGGCCTCATCGAAGGACATTCCCGGAACAGTCCGAAGAAGTTCCTTGACTTTGACAAGAGCCTCCGGACCCGAGGTCAGGAGCAAAGCGAGACAGGAGTCGACGGCGGCATCCAACTGATCGGGTTCGGCGACGAGACTCACAAGGCCGATGTCCTCGGCCCGGCGGGCGTCGAATCGCTCACCCGTCAGAAAGTAGCGGCGGGCCCGGCTCTCGCCGATCCGCCTCACGACATAAGGCGAGATGGCGGCCGGAACAAGCCCGATTTTGACCTCGCTCAGGCCGAAACGCGCCGCGGTCGAGGCGATGACGATGTCGCAGGCGGACAGGAACCCGACACCGCCGCCGACGGCCGGACCGTTGACCCGGGCTAGGGTCGGTTTGCGGAGGGCATAGAGTTCGTAAAGACAGGCGGAAAGTTCAAGGGATTCCTTGAGGTTCTCCTCATACGATTGGGTAATGATCTCCCGCATCCAGTTGAGATCGGCCCCGGCACAAAACGAAGTTCCGGATCCAGAAATCACCACGGCGCGGACCTCTTCATCTTTTCCGGCGGCGGCGACCGCTTGGCGCATTTCCCGGACCAATTGGATATTGAAGGCATTGCGGACGTCCGGGCGGTCGAGCCAGATCCGGACCGTCCTGTCCGCGTATTCGACACGGATCGTTTCGTAGATTCCGTCTCCCGATGCATTCGATGTCATCATCCGCAGCCTCACATCCTGAAAATGCCGACTTTGAAGTCCGGAATCGGCGTATTGAGGGACATGGCAATTCCCAGGGCCAGGGCCTGCCGCGTTTCCCCGGGCTCCAGAATGCCGTCATCCCAGAGCCTGGCCGTGCTGTAGTAGGGACCGGCCTCTTCCTCGTATTTCTCAAGAATGGGCTTCATCATGGCCGCCTTGTCCTCATCGCTCAATACGGCCCCTTGTGCCTGGAGACGCTTGATCTTCACCGTCACCAAAACATTGGCCGCCTGTTCTCCGCCCATCACGCAGATTTTCGCGTTGGGCCACATCCAGAGAAGTCGCGGGCCGTAGGCCCGGCCGCACATGGCGTAATTTCCGGCTCCGTAGGACCCGCCGACGATGACCGTGAACTTCGGCACATCGGCGTTGGCCACGGCGTGGACGAGTTTGGCTCCATCTTTGGCGATGCCGTGATGTTCGTATTCCTTGCCGACGATGAATCCGGTGATGTTCTGAAGGAAGACGAGCGGCACCTTGCGCATGGCGCACAACGTGACGAAGTGGGCGCCTTTTTGCGAACTTTCGGAAAAAAGAACCCCGTTGTTGGCCAGAATGCCCACCGGATAGCCCATGATCCGGGCAAAGCCGCAGACGAGGGTCGGTCCGTAGAGCTCCTTGAACTCCTGAAACCGGCTGCCGTCGACGATCCGGGCGATGACTTCCTTGATGTCGAAGGCCTTGCGCAGGTCCGACGGAACGATCCCATACAGTTCCGCCGGGTCGTAGAACGGATCCTCGGGCGCCGCCTGATCGAGTTCGAAGCGGCGGGGAGGATCGAGTGTCTCGACGATGTTGCGGGCGATCTCCAGAGCATGCCCGTCATTGTGCGCATAGTAGTCCGAGACACCGGAGATGCGGCAATGAACGTCCGCGCCGCCGAGGTCCTCGTCCGAGACCTCCTCGCCTGTGGCGGCCTTGACCAGAGGCGGGCCGCCGATGAAAATCGTCCCCTGGCGGCGCACGATCACGGTTTCATCGCTCATGGCCGGAACATAGGCTCCCCCGGCCGTGCACGATCCCATGACGATGGAGATCTGGGGGATACCGAGGGCCGAGAGCCGGGCCTGATTGTAGAAAATCCGCCCGAAATGTTCCTTGTCGGGAAACGTCCCCGACTGATGAGGCAGAAAGATTCCGCCGGAATCGACGAGATAGATGCAGGGCAGCCTGTTTTCAAGGGCCACTTCCTGGGCCCGGATGTGTTTCTTGATGGTGGACGGGAAATACGTCCCCCCCTTGACCGTGGCGTCGTTGGCGACGACGAGAACTTCGCGGCCGTGGACGACGCCGACGCCGGTCACCATGCCCGCACCGGGGGCCTCGTTGTCGTAAAGGCCCCAGGCGGCCAGCGGACTCAGTTCCAGAAACGGCGTGTTCGGATCGAACAGTTTTTCCAGCCGCTCGCGGACGAGCATCTTGCCGCGAGAAACGTGGAGGTCGCGGCTCTTCTGCGGTCCCCCTTCGCGGACCCTGGCCAGGCGTTCCTTGAACTCGCCGACCGTCCGCTCCATGTGTTCGCGGTTCCGGAGGAAATCCGGACTTCGGGTGTCGACTCGGGATTCGATTCGGAACATGGCTTATTCCGGAACGAATTTGTAGCCGTAGTAAATGACCCCTGTCTCGCCCTCCTCATAGATTTTTCGAAACTCGAGTTTGACCCGCAGTCCGACCTTCAAATCCTCGAAATCGCAGTCGACGATCTGAGCGGTCAGCCGGGTTCCGTCGTCGAGATCGGCGATTCCGACGGCATAAGGAGACTGGTCGACAAACGCATGAGGTGCGACGCGGATGACCGTAAAGGATACGAGCGAACCCGCCTCGGCCAACCGGATGTCTTCGAACTCCCGGGCGCCGCAGCGCGGGCAGACGAGGCGGGGAGGGAAACACACATAACCGCAGGACCGGCATTTTCCGGCCTCGAACCTGTAACGTTGGGGAATTTCACGCCAATATCGGGATGGTGTCGGCATCGTGTCCTCCTCTCAGTCCGCCTCGAAAATATGGATGACGGAGCTTCCGCCGGTCCCGCCCATGTTCTGCGTGAGTCCGCGCCGGGCGTTTTTGACCTGCCGGTCCGCCGCTTCGCCGCGGAGCTGCTTGACAACCTCGACGGCCTGGGCGACTCCGGTGGCGCCGACGGGATGACCTTTGGCTTTCAGACCGCCGCTGGGATTGACCGGAAACTTCCCGTCGACGGCCGTCAGGCCCTCCTCGACGGCCCGGCCGCCCCGTCCTTTCCCGGCGATGCCGAGAGCTTCCGTGATCATGATCTCGGCGATCGTGAAACAGTCGTGGACCTCGAAAAGATCGATGTCCTTGACGGCCAGGCCCGCCATCTCCAGGGCTTTACCCGCGGCGACATGCGTGGATTCCATCCAGGTCAGGTCCTTCCGGGAACTCAGTGCGATGGTATCCGTCGCCTGGCCCGTGCCGATGATTCGAACGGCGGGTTTTTTCATCGAGCGGGCCATATCCGCGGGACAGAGGATGACGGCCGCCGCGCCGTCCGTGATGGGAGAACAGTCCAGGATCCGCAGCGGGTCGGCGACAAGGACGGAACACAGAACATCATCGACGCTGATTTTGAAGGGATATTGGGCCAGCGGGTTCTTGGAGCCGTTGGCGTGATTCTTGACGGCGACCATGGCCAGCTGCTCCCGCGTCGTGCCGTGTTGATGCATGTGGGCGACGGCCATCATGGCATAAAGGGCGGGGAAAGTCAGACCGTGATAGCCCTCGTATTCCTGGTCGGCCGCGGTCCCCAACGCGAACGTGGCTTCATGCCCGTTGACATCGGTCATTTTTTCGATGCCCCCGACAAGAACGATGTCGCTCATGCCGGAGGCGACTTCGATGAAGCCCTGGCGGAGGGCCAGACCGCCCGACGCACAGGCGGATTCGACTCTGGCCGCGGGCACGGGGGTCTTCCCGAGATAATCCGCAAGCAGGGAGGCCAGATGCTCCTGGCCGGTAAAAATGCCCGAAGACATACAGCCGACGATCATGGAGTCGATCCGATCGACGCCGGCATCTTCGATAGCCAGGAGGGCGGTCTCGACGAAATTCGTCCGAAGCGATTTCTCCCAGAGTTCGCCCCACTTGGTCATTCCCACACCGATAACAGCAACGTCTCTCATGGCTCTCTCCTAATCCGCCTTACGGATTTTGCGGCGGTATTTGGCGTACACGCCGTAATCGATGTAGACCTTGTTGTGATCCAACAGGTTTCGCGTCCGGGGCGCTAGGTCCCGGACTTCGTCGATGCGGTCGGTGACGCGGAAGACGAAGGCGTCGCTTCCCGCGCCGGAACCGTAGGAGACGAGAAGGATCATATCGCCGGCCTTGGCGATATCCAGAGTCGCCGTGAGACCGAGAGGCGAAGATCCGGAATAAGTGTTGCCAAGCTTGTTCACCAGCCAGCCCGGCTCGATTTGTTTCTTTTCGAAGCCCAGCATGGCGCCCACACGGAAGGGGAACTTGCCGTTGGGCTGGTGGAAGATGACATACTGAAAGTCCGCCGGCTTCATCTTGGCCTTGGCCATGATGCCCCGGGCCGCCCCGGTGACATGTTGGAAGTAGGCGGGTTCCCCGGTGAAGCGGCCGCCGTGCTGGGGATAATACTGGTATTCGCGCCTCCAGAAATCCGGCATATCCGTCATATAGGCATAAGTCTCGACAGCCTCGGCCACAAGACGTTCCTTGCCGAAAATGAAAGCGGCGGCGCCGGCCGCGGCCGAGTATTCCAGGGCGTCTCCCGGCGCGCCCTGGGAAGTGTCGGCTCCGACGGCCAGGGCATATTTGACGGCCCCCGCCTGAACCAGGCTCAGGGCGATGAACATGCCTTCGGTCCCGGCTTTGCAGGCGAATTCGAGGTCGGCCGTATGCGTTTCAGGGGTTGAACCGAGGGCCTCGGCCAGGACGGTTCCGCTCGGTTTGACGGCGTAGGGATGGGACTCCGATCCCACATAGACCGCGCCGATTTCCCGGGGATCGATCCCGGCCCTCTTCAAGGCCCGCTTCGAACCCTCGACCGACATGGTGATGGTGTCCTGGTCGGGAGAGGGAACGGATTTCTCCTCAAGCATCAGCCCTTTCTTGTAGCTTGGGGCGTCCGTCCCCCAGACTTTGGCGATCTCCTCGACCTTGATGCGGTTGCGGGGGATGTAGGCTCCGTAGCCGATGATTCCGGCCATTGATCCGGCCTCCTTTCACGGCAGAACGCGACTGCCTATTCAGGAATTATGAGAGCGCCGTATCAAACCCATATGATGACAAACGAATAAAAAGAGTTTTTATCCTTCCATATCTCCAAAGCGAAGTCAAGACATGTTCTGGCGCGGGTTTTGGGGATGTGGTAGCATGTCCCCGGAAAACGCGAAATGAAAATCGACCGGTTCGAAGTTTCCGTTCACAACCACGGGTTCTTCCGGGTGGACGGCGGGGCCATGTTCGGCCCCATTCCCAAAGTCGTCTGGTCGCGCCGGATCGCCGCGGACGCCGACAACCGCATCCGCCTGGCGACACGATCCCTCCTGGTCCGCGATGCGGACCGGCTGTTTATGGTCGATGCCGGAAACGGCGATTACTGGCCTGAAAGAATCCTTTCCATCTATGCCATGGAGCCGCCCCCCGCCGGCGGCCCGGCCCTTGACCCCGAGGCCGTCACGGATGTCATCCTCAGCCATCTCCATATCGACCACGCCGGGGGCATCGCCGTTCGCGGGCCGGGAAATGCGCTGCGACTCCGCTACCCGCGGGCCCGCATCCATGTCCAGGCCGATAATCTATCCAATGCGCTGAATCCGAACTCCCGCGAAAAGGCCGGTTATAGGAAGGATTATCTTGAGCTTCTTGAAAAGGCCGAATGCGTTCCCGCCCAAGGCTCCCGGGAAATCCATCCCGGCATATGGGTTCACACCTCGAACGGCCATACACGCGGCCATCAATGGGTCGAAGTGAAAGCCGGGCGAGAGACCGTGGCTTTCCCCGCCGACATGATCCCGACGTCCCATCATATTCCCATCGCCTACACCATGGGATTCGACATCCACGCCGAGCAGGCCATGGCCGACAAGGAGGATTTCCTCAGGCGGGCCGTGGACGGAAACTGGATCGTCGTCTTCGGTCACGACCCGGATATCGCGGCCGCACGGCTGAAAATCGACGGCGACGGCCGCTTCGCCGTCAAGGACGCCGTCGGTCTATAACCTCCCATTTGAACCTCCCGCCCCCGATGCGGATTGTGTTTTCTTCCGACGGGGTTGACAGAGCGACCGATTTATGAGGTAATGATTTTAAGAGGAGGGAAAAATGAAGAGACGTGATTTTTTCGAGAAGGGCGGATGCGGACTCGCCGCGGCTTTTATGGCCTATCTCGGCGGTTCGGCCTGCAGGAGGAAGGAAACCGACATCGCCGTCGGCGTCATAGATGTCGAACCCGTTGAGCATTTTGCCCCTGCCGTCGGAGAAACCCTCGAAGACCGAAGGGAAGTCCTCCATAAAATTCTCATGGAAAAAATGGGCAAGACGCACGAAGAGACCGAGGCCATGATCGCCGATTTCGAGGAAAAGCTGCCCATGGTCAAGGACGCCTGCATCTGCAAAACCTGCCCGTCCTACGTTGCCGAGGAAATCGAGTCCGGCTTCTGTCATCCTTTGATCGGCAAGAGCAAGATCATTACCGAGGAAAAGGGATGCCTTTGCGCGGATTGCCCGATCTACGTCCCCATGGAACTCAAGAACGGTTACTATTGCACGCGCGGCTCGGAACTGGAAATCGAAACGGCCAAGGCCTGACCCGAGTCATCGTTAAAACACTATCCGCCAGAAAAAAGCGCCGATCATCACGACGCCGAGAACGATTTTAAATAGCGTTCCGGCCAGAAATCCGACAAAGGTTCCCCACCCGGCGCGCCACGCGCTGCGGGAGCTCTTGCCTGACAACAATTCCCCCGAGGCGGCGCCGAGGAACGTTCCTGCCAGAAGGCCGATAAAGCCGAGAAAAACCAGGCCCAGGACTCCCCCCAGAATACTCCCCCAGATGCCCGCCGCCGAGGCGCCGTACTTTTTCGCGCCGAGAATCCCCGCGTAATAGTCCAGGGCGATGCTGACCAGAACGACGGCGCCCCAGACGAGCATGGTTTTTCCCCCGTAATCCCGCCACCCGGTTCCCAAACCATAGATGACATAGCCCGTGTAGATCAGCGGGATTCCGGGAAGGAAAGGAAGAATGGTTCCGGCCAGGCCGGCCGCCATCACCAGAAGGGCCGCAATCAGAAAAATGACGTCCACGCTATCCCCCGAATTTCAAAACGGCGGACCCGGCCGTCTGCTGATTCGTCCGCCCGATCCGACCCGGGCTCCAGGGCTTGAAGCCGCAGACATAAAAAAAAGGGGAGGCTTTTTCAAGCCTCCCCGGATATCGGCATTTTCTTCAGGAATCAACGGAAGCGGACGCCGCCGCGGATCGCGACCGACGTCGAAGAATCGGAGATTCCACCGAAACTGATCGAAGCGATGCCCAGAACGGCTTCGACAAAGGGCGTCAGGTTTTTCCCGGAGACGAACTCCGCACCTCCACCGACGTTCAGCTTGAGGGAGGTGAAGTTTTCCATCGTGTTCAGATGGAACCCGCCCACGGCATAAGGGGCGAATTTGGAGGCCGCGAAGCTGAAGAGGACATCCAGATTCATTCCGGTCCCCAGATAGAGAGCTGTTCCTTCCGTCAAGTTGAGATTCAACACCGTGGCCCGGAGACGGATCTTTTCCGTGATATCGAAAAGGGCTCCGCCGCTGATTCCGAACAGGGTTTCTCCCTCCCCAATGGTCAGGTTGGCCGCGCCTTCCACGGTAAAGGGAAGCTCGGCATGGGACACACCGGCAAAAACCAAAAGGGCAACCACAAACACCAGGACTCTTTTCATGTTCCCTCCATCTGAGTTGTATTCAATCCAACCAGTGCTATTTTATCACATTTAAAATCCGGAGTCAAAAAATGCCGGCCGATCCTCAGCCTCCTCCCAAAAAAGGGAACACGGCAACCACGTCTCCGTCATGAAGCAGCTCTTCCAAACCCCGGCGCGGATCGATGGGCCGGCCGTTGATCATGACGACAATGTGACTGCGCAGCAACCGCTCCGAATAGAACTCGCGCTTTCTCACGGGTGAATCGCAAAGATTTTCGAGAAGATCGCCGACCGCGGCCCCATCGGGAAGTTCCGTCGTGAGTTCCGAGGCACCGAAAAGTTCGCGGAAATAGGCAAAGAAACGGACCTTGACGGCGATCACCCGAAAAGGCCTCCTTCGATTTTAACGGCGGCACACGGATCATCGACGGAAACAACATCGGGACGTTCCAGACCGGCAAAAGTGCAGAATCGTTCCAGGAAGCCGTCCCGGACGACAAGCAGAATCGGCCGGGACGGCGTGGAGAGCAACCGGGCCGCGGCCGGCCACCATCCGCGCCCCTGAAGTTCGAGAGGTCCGGCCTCATCAATGATCACGGGGTTATCCGGTGAAACGCGGAGCATAATCTCGGAGGCGGCCGCAACAGCGCCCGGAAGAACCGCAAAGCGACCGGTTTTTTCCCATTCCTGATGACCTTCGCGGCGGAGAAATGGAAAGACCTCTCCGGTTTCCAGGTTGTATATATCATACCCCGATACATCTTCGGGGGACCCGACAGCCAGGCTCAGAATGCCTCCAAACGACATGCCGCGCCTCTTCCAGGATGTCGCAACATCCCGCAGGAGCGTCGTTTTCCCGGACCGGCGCGGGCCCGTCAGGATGACCGTCATGTCAGCGAACGGAAACGCGCGATTCGTTTTTCGAAAAAACCACCGCCGCCCCGGCCGGAGTGTTGGCCGTGATGCCCGAAATGGTCACATGGGATTCGCCGGGCCCGACGGATTCAAAAACAAGAACAGCCAGAAGCCCGACCCCTTTGAACCCCTTGCCCGGAGTCGGGCTCGAAATTCCGATCGTGGCCCCGCCTCCGGTGTTGTCGATATTCTTTAAAAAAGGTACGGACGGGCCGATCTGCCGGATGAGACCGCCTTCCTGAATATCCTTCAATCGAATGATCTGGGGATTGAAGGAGAGGTTGAGGGACATCGTTGCAATATCCCTGTTCGTTCTCATGTCGAGACTGATCCGGAATTCGCGACCCTGCGGCAATTCGAAATTCGGAGGATTTAAGAACAGGACATGGGAACCGGTCTCCTCGTTCTCAGGGTCCTCTCCGCCCGGCCGGCCGGAAACCGGAGCGACAGGCATGCGGACAGCGGCCGCCATCTCATCCATGGGCAAAAAGGGTGTTGATGCAGCGGACCGGCTGAGGCCCTCGGTGTCCACCCAGACCGGACGTTCATCCTCCTCGGTCATGGGAATGGCCCGGATGATATAGGGCGTGATTGTCAGAATGACGTCGGTTTGCTCGATCTGCCTGTCCGTATTGGAAAAAAGCGTCCCAAGAAGAGGCACATCCTTGAGGAGCGCAATCCCCTTAAGCGACCGCCTCTCTTCATCGCGGAGGAGCCCGGCCAGAAGGTTGGTTTCACCGTCCTTCAGACGGATGATATTCTTGACCTCGCGGGTGGTGATGATGGGGATGCCGGCAAATCCCGTATCGCCGATCGAGGTGATCTTGATTTCGATCTCCAGGGAGATGTCCTTTTCGAGGTGGATGCGGGGTTTGATCTTCACGTCGATGCCCACATCCTGATAGGTATAGCTTGTGATCGGTTGCTGGCTGACCCCACCGGCTGCGAAGGGCGTAAAGGTCGTCTGCGGAATGGGGATCTTCTGACCGACCAGGTACTTGATGTCCTGGGAATCCAGGCCGCGCAGGCGGGGCTGGGCGATGATCTTGGTATCGCCTTCCGTTTCGAGAAACTGGAGAAACGCGCTGGGAAGCGAGATTTGATAGTTCCCGGTCCGGGCAAGATCGATGGTGTTCAAGTCGAACCAGCCCGAGTCCTCTCCTCCCGTCTCCTGGCCTCCATACCGCAATCCCAGAATGTTCTGGGACAGATCGAGTCCGAGTTTCTTGAGCTTGATCCGCGAAACCTCCATGATTTCCAGATCGATGATCACTTCGCCCTGAGGTTTATCCCACAAACGGATGAGCCGTTCCGCCAGAGCTACAGCCGCTGGAGTATCCCGGATGGTCAGGGCATTCAGATTCTTGTCGACGGTGATGATGGGCGCCTTGTACTGGCTGCGGACCATCATGGCCAGCCCCGTCTGGGCTTCCTGGGCGTTGATATTGGAGAGAAAGAATGTTTTGACGACATTCATTTCATACTGAAGACGCTTCATCGGCTGATCGGGATAAATGATGACGGTCTTCCGATCGATGATCCGAAAATGGTTCCGGGTTGCCAGACAAAGCTGAATGACGGCATCCTCGACTGTCAGATCGGTGAGATCGATGGTCACGGGGACATCCCGGAACTGCTCATCATAAAGGACATTGACCCCGCTGTGGCGGCTGAGAGCCTGGAATACGGACCGGAGAGAGGCCTCGGAGAATTTCAACCGGATCTTTTCCTCGGGGGTCTGCAGCCGGACCGGAGGTTCCAGAAGAGACGGCCTTTCCGTTTTTTCCGGCGGCTTTTCCTCGGTGAGGGCCAGCGCTTCCCGCGCGGCCAAACGGTTCTGGGGATCGTATTGGAGGGCTTTGGCATAGACTTCGAGAGCCTCGTCAATTTTCTCCTGCGCCGCAAGATTTCTGGCTTTTTGGAGATAGGACAGGGAGGCGGAAGCCCGAGCCCTCATGAGGGCCAACCGATAGACCGGTTCCCGCGGATTTTCGAGGGCAGCCTGTTCGTAATGGAGAATGGCGGCATCCCAATCCCTGTTGATTTCAGCCCGCCCCCCCTGTTTATAGGCCGTGGAAAACCCCGAACATCCCCAAAGGATGGAAAGGATGACGGGCAAGAGGATGGTCTTCTTCATGACAGATCTCCTTCGATGGGGAAGGCCTTGACTTCGGAATCGGGTTCGGCGATTTCCAGTTTATCGGGCGTAATGCGGACGATTCGGATTCCGGGACCGATCTCTTCCCCTTCCGCAACGGCCATGGGTTGCCCCTGATAGACAATAAGGGCGATATAAAACGAACCGGATGAAACGTATCCGGTGTAGGTCAAGTGGACGGGTTGGCGAAAGGAGGCGACTCCCATTTCGGGAAACCGGCTCTCCACCAGTGGAAGTCCCGCAAGATCGGGACGATCCGTAACGGAGGAAACAGAAACCGCCGGTTTGGGAACGAAGATATCCCGAACTTGTGGAAGGCCCTTTTCGCCGGCAACGTCAAGAAGGTCCGATCGGATGATAGGCGGGCGGGCGGACTCTTCTTTCTGTGGTTCGCGTGTCTCTTCTCCTCCAAGGTCAGCAGAGCCCGAAAACGCCGTTCCGATTCCCGGCCACAGCCATAAGAGAGACATGATGACAGTCGTGCATCGTTTATTCATGATATCCCGCCAATGTCAGCCTCAGATCCAGAATTCCTCCCGGGCCGGGGTTTTGAAAGGCGACGGATTCGATGGTCAGCAAGCGGGGAAATTTTTCGATTTCGGCCAGAAGCCTCCGGACCGATTGATACGAACCTTTGTAGGCAAAAGAGACCGTGATTTTTTTGAGAGGATCGTCGTCTTTTCCCGAGTAGCCGTATTTGAGCGGAGGGACTTGGGCGCCGACTCCGGCCAAAATCCGGCCGATATCGACACGAAGAGCCTCCATGGCCCCCTCTCCGCTGTAGAAAAAGCCTTTCCGCAGATCTTCCAAGTCCCGGCGGGCCGCTTCCCAGGCTTTTCGGTCGGCCTGTTTTTCCTCGAACGCCCTCTCCGCACTTTGCAGGACGGTTTCGGCCCGGGCCAGACGGTCCCGGGTCCGGTCCAATTCCGGATTCCGGAAGAGCATCACTCCGGCGATCAGGACCAACGCTGCGGTGGAGCCCAAGAAAAGCAGGCCCAGCCCGCGCTTTTCTCCACCGCTCAACAGCTCAAAATAGTCTTTCATGGCTCATGGTGATTTCGGCCACGAGACGGCCTTGATCGTCCTGGGTTTCGTTTTCGACGCGAATGTTCCGGAAATCCCGTCGACGAAGATTTTCGACGAGAAGATGGAGATCCTCCAAGTTTCGGGAAACGACCTTGGCCCGGATGGCCAGGGCCGACGGTCCGGAAAAGGCCGGAGAAAATGCGGCGACATGGCTTCCATCGGGAAGAGCGGATTCCCAGGCCGCAAGAACATCGGTCAACCGGTAGCTTTTACGGAAGATTGCGGAATTGACGGCTTCGACGGTCTTGCCGAGTTCCTTTTCCACCGCCTGCACGGCCGCCGCCTCCCGGCGTTCCTCGGCCTGCAGCGATGCCGTCGCCCGAGCCGTCTTCTCCAGGGAAACCCGTAGATTTTTCATCTCCGAACCCGTCCGCACAATAAGAAACGCGGCCCCTGCGGAAAGCCCGAAAAAGAGTCCTGCCAGCACGGCAAGAGCCACCCGAAAAAACAGCGTGTTTCGGGCGGGCCGGCGGGACAGGTTCAAATGCAGGTTGCGCTCAGGTTTTGGTGTCATGACGTCAATCCCGCAACCGCCGCCAGGATGTCCGCCGGGCCGGAAACGACCGGGATCCATTCCTCTGCGGGCACAACGGGGATGGACAGTCCGTTATGCAGAGCCTCCGCCATGCCGTTTCCTCCATCGAGAAGGCCGAGCCGGAGCCGGGCTGCGGGAATTCTGCGCTTTTCCCTGTCCTCGATGAAATGCAGGGTATTCTCGACGTCCTGGAGAATGGCATCCCGATCCGGGCCTGAAGACTCTCCGGATTGTCGCTCCGTTCCATAGGGTTTTTGCCGGAAAAGGGAAATGTCCCGGTCAATGACCGCGGCCAGGCTCAGGGCATCCTCTTCGACATCGATGAGAAGAACGTCCGGATCCGCGTTGTTTTTTAAAAGATTGACCAGGGTCAGCGAGGGCAGGGTGACCATGTTCGATCGGAATCGCAGACGATCGGCCAGATCCTCATATTCGGCGACGACACTTCGGCGCGCCGCCAGAACGACGACCTTTCCGGAAGAGGACCGGGGATATCTCTGATAAACCAGATGCGCGTCCTCCGGCAAAAGAGGCATGAGTTTGGCCGTTCTCCAGCGCACGATGCGGTCTCTCTCTTTCAGGGAACGGGGCCAAGACGGGAGGGGCAGAATGACGACGCGGGCGCTCGATTCGGGCAACAGCAAGGCGGCCTTTCCCGACTCCAGTCCGAGGCGGCGCGTTCCTTCCCGGATGAGCTCTTCCAGAACCTCGGGACGGATAAGATTCGGCTTGTCGAAGGACGGCCTGAGAACCCCGGCCGGCAAAGGGAGGATGAAATGAGCGCCGGCTTTTCTTTCCGCGGGATGAATCCGGACACCGCAGAGAAATCGGGAGGTGATCTGGATGGCCACATCGGGAAGAGGCGTTCTGAAGAAAGCCTCCCGCCAACGCTTCAGCAACGGAGCGGTCTTCATTCGACGAAAGTCACCTTGTTCAAATCCTTGAGACTGGTTGCGCCTTCCAGGACTTTTTCGATGCCGATCTCTCTCAGGAATGACATGCCTTCCGCCCGGGCTCTTTTCTTGACTTCGGAGAGCGGCTTGCGTTCAAGGATCAGTTCGCGGATGGGATCCGAAAGTTCGAGAATTTCTGCGATGGCCGTCCGGCCGCGGTATCCCGTCATGGCGCAATCCGGACATCCCACGGGCTCATAAAAGACCTGTCCCCTGTAGAGCGTGGGATCCAGGCCCGATTCCCGGAGTTGGACGTCATCGTATTCGACCGGCGTCTTGCATTTCGGACATAAAATCCGAACCAGCCTTTGGGCCAGGATGCAGTTGAGCGCGGAGATGAAGCTGTAGGGGTCGACCTGCATGTGCAGGAAACGGCCGATGACATCGAAGACGTTGTTGGCATGGACCGTCGTGAAAACGAGGTGGCCGGTCAGGGCCGACTGGATGGCGATCTGAGCCGTCTCGGGATCGCGGATTTCGCCGACCATGATCTTGTCCGGGTCATGCCGGAGAATGGATCTCAGACCCCGGGCGAAGGTCAGTCCTTTTTTCTCGTTGACGGGGATCTGGGTGATGCCTTCGATCTGGTACTCCACGGGATCCTCGATGGTCACGATTTTGTCTTCGGGGGACTTGATCTCCGTTAAGGCCGCGTAGAGCGTGGTCGTTTTCCCGCTCCCGGTCGGTCCGGTCACGAGAATCATGCCGTAGGGCTGGGTGATGTATTTATGAAACCGTCTCTCGATGTCCTCGGTGAAACCGAGCATGTCCAATCTCAGCTCCGCAATGGCTTCGGTGATCATCTCTTTGTCGAGCACACGCACAACCGCATCCTCGCCGTGAATGCAGGGCATGATGGACACACGGAAGTCGATCGTTTTGTCCCGGATCTTCAAGCGGAAGCGGCCGTCCTGGGGCACACGCCGCTCGGCGATGTCCAGGTCGCTCATGACCTTGATCCGCGAAATGATGGGCAACTGGAACTGCTTGTCGATCGGATCCATGGCCTCGACCAGGACCCCGTCCAGGCGGAATTTGATGCGGACGAAGTCGTCCTTGGATTCGATGTGAATGTCGCTGGCTCTTTTCTGGACCGCCGTGAAGATGATGGTGTGAACCAGCTTGATGATGGAGCCGTCCTGGTCGGCCAGCTTTTCGATCGAGATGACGTCATCGCTTTCCTCATCGGCCCCGTTCACGATCCGGGTGATGAACCCTTCCGTGGCTCCTTTCAGAACCTGTTGGGCGGTTTCTCCCTTGCGCAGGGCTTCCTGAATGGATCTTTTTGATGCGGCGAAGACCTGGACCTTGCGGCCGAGAAAGGACTCGACCGCGTCAATCACGGCGATGTCCGAGGGGTCGGCCACGGCGATGGACAGGGTTTCGCCGCCGTCCTTGATCGGAACGAAATTCAGGCGATAGAGAAAATCCGCCGGGAACGATTGGATGAGGGTGCGATCCAGGGCGGCCGAAGCCAGATCGATATAAGGGACCCGGTATCTCTGGGCCAGTTTCTTCGTCTGAGTCTCCTCGGCCCTGAGGAGATCGTCCATTTCTTCGCGGCTCAGTTTCGCCATTTGTTCCCGCCTAACGCGCCACGCGTATGATATTGAAAATCGGGAGGTACACGGAAAGGAGCATCCCCGCCACGACCAGTCCCATGACGATGATGATGATGGGTTCGATCATCGACACCGCCGCCTGTATTTTAACACGAATTCTCTCGTCGTAGAAATCGGCGACGTCGGCCAGCATGCCCTGAAGGTTGGCCGATGTCTCCCCGATCCGGATCATGTCCAGGGCCAGGGGGGGGAATAGCGTCACCCGGGAGAGAGCGCCGGACAGGCTTTCGCCGTTTTTGATATCGTCGGCCAGCCGGGACATATCCCGGATGATATGGGTGTTGGGAACGGCCTGAACGGCGATTCCGATCGCGGAAAGAAGCGAGATCCCCGCTTCGAGAAGAAGGCCGAGAGTCCGGCAGAACAGGGCGACCCCGGATTCCAGAAGAACGGAACCGATGAACGGGATGCGCAAGCGGAGCCGGTCGATCCCCCGCCGGGTTTTCGGTTTGCGCAACATTCGAATATACAGGAGGACAGCCAGAACGGAGCCCGTCAAGGTGAACGGCCACCAGCTCCTGATGGCCATGGACACGGCCAGGAGCCACTGGGTCGCGACCGGGAGCCGGGTGTCGAAATCCTGGTAGAAGTCGGCGAACTTGGGGATGATGAAGTTGACGAGAATGGCCATGAGGACGAAAGAAAACAGGATGAGGATCGCCGGGTAGGCCAGGGCCGCCCGAACCCGGGATTTCGTGTCGGCGATGACTTTGGCATATTGGACGTATCGGGCCAGAGCTCCCGGAAGATTCCCGCTGCGTTCACCCGCCATCAAACCTGCGGTATAGACCTTGGAGAACAGATCCTCGTAAGGACGAAACGCCTCCGAGAGGGCCTTGCCCGCCTTGATATCCGCTTCTACGCGGATGAGGATTTCCTTCAAGGGAAGGCTTTTCATGCGGGCCGCAACGGCCTGAATGCTCTTGAGCACCGGATAACCCGATTTTATAAGCGCAATAAGTTCCTGATTGAACAGGATGAAATCCCTGAGCTTGACTTTCTTCCCGAAAGCCGGGACTTTCAGCGAGATTTTCTTCCAATCCCGGGATACGGAAAGAACCAGGAATCCCTGGCCTTCGAGGTGATCCCGGCATTCCTCGCGCGAGGGAGCCAGGAGAGAACGCTTGACGACGCGTCCGTCTTCGCCGGCCGTACGACAGAGATAATAAGGCATGAACGAGCCCTTCACCTATGGATTGTCTGAATCATTATCGGACGATCCCCGGATTCTTGTCAAACCGGAACTTGACGGGTGGTTGACAAGACCGGGAAAAAGCCATTATCTTAAAGGCGTGAAAAGACTTATCATCGGGGCGGCTTTTCTGTGCTTTTGTCTGATTTCACCCGGGCGCACTCAGGAAGAATCTCCTCCCCAGGATATCCCCGTCCAGAAACCCAAATACGATTATTTGAGCACTTTTCTGTCCAGAAGTACGCGTCCCCTGGGCTTCAAGGAAGACCAGGAGATGAGGAAATTGATTCGTCAGCCGGCCAGCAAATGGGCCGCCCGGGCCGGTGTCCGGCATATCCTCCATTGAGCGTCTCCGCCCTTCCGCCTCGTTCCGCAATGAAAAAGGCCATGGTTCTCGCGGCCGTCCCCATCGCCGTTCTTCTCGTTCTGGGGGGGTTCAACGTCCAGCGCAAAGCCGTTTGGAAGGAACCCACGGACGGCATCACCTGGGAAATGCGCCCCGGAGGACTGACGGCCACCCGCGTCGACACGGGAAGCGAAGCTTATTTGAGGGCAGGCATCCGAAAAGGCGATATCCTGTATTCCATCAACAAGAATCCCGTCGGCACGCGGATCGATATCGCCAAAAACATCTGGCTCGCCGCCCACCTCGACCAGATGGTCATCTATGAGATCAACCGTGACGGTCTGCTGATCCATCCGTCGTTTTATCTGAAAAAATCCGGCCCGAATCCGGTGTATTTCTATCTGGCCCTTGTGGGCTTGACGACGGTTCTCATCAGCCTGATCGTGTTCATCAATTCCCGGGATAAACTCAGCCCCCCCTATGTCTATTTTTATCTCCTGTCGATCCTTTTTTATTCCCTGGCGGTGTTTTCGCCAACAGGATCGCTGGACGGACTCGACACGGTTTTTTACTGGCTGGATAAGGCCGCTTTCCTGCTTTTCCCCCCCCTGCTCCTCCATTTTTTCCTCATTTTTCCCCAGAGAAAAAAGCTCATCCGGCATCGGCCGCAAATCATTCTTTCGGTTTATGCGCCCGCCGTCGTTTTTCTCCTGTCCCGCATCGTCTATCACGTGATCGGTCCGACCCTTCTCGAGGACGCGGGAATTCTCCGCATCCACGACGTTCTGGAAAGACTGGGGCTTCTGCATTTTTCGCTGTTCGCCCTGGCCGCCGCTTCGGCCGTTTTGCACAGCGCTCACCGCGCCTCCAACGTGCTGATCCGGAAACAGCTTCGATTCATCGTCTCGGGTCTCGGGTTCGGCATCCTCCCCTTCTCGATCTTCTATGTCACGCCTTTCCTGGCCGGACGAACCCCCTCCAGCGTTTCCGAACTGACCGTTCTCCTGATGGCCCTTGTCCCCCTGGCCTTCGCTTATTCCATTTCCCGCTATAAACTCATCGATCTCGAGGTCTTGATCAAGAAGGCGGCCACCCTTGTCATGACCTTTTTCGTCATCGCCACCTTCTATTATTTCGTCAGTTCGCAGACCCGCATTTTTTCCGAAAACAGGCTCAACGTCATCATTCTCGGCATTCTGGCCATTCTCCTGGGATCGACTCTTTTCACCCCGCTGAAAAAACTCTTTCAGGCCCTGTTCGACAGAGTCATTTACAGGCGGAGCTATGAATACCGAAAAACCCTCTTCCATATCAGCAAGGAAATCGGCCGGGAAAGAGATCTGCAGGACTTGTCGCAATCCCTTCTCGATTCGATCGCCAACGCCCTTTCGCTGAGGACGATTTCCCTCCTTCTGGCCGATGAGGAAGATCCCCATGTCTTTTCGGTGCTGAAATCCCACGGAGACCGTCTGACGCCCTCCGGAGAACTCCGGATCGGAGATGCCATGCAGACCCGTCTCCAGGAGGGGGATTTTGTCTCCTATTATGCCCTTCAGGACTATCAGGAGCTGAAACCCGATCTCGAAGCCTGTGCGGCCCACGGCTATTTTCATATTCTTCCCCTCAAAGTCGAAGACAAAATCATCGGCCTCCTGGGCATGGGCCGGAAGATCGACGGAACCTATCTGACGAGCGAAGATTGGGAATTGTTGGCCACCATTTCCGCCTCGGTGGCTCTGGCCCTGGAAAACGCCTACCTCTACAACCGGGAAAGCATCCGCGCCCGGGAAATGCAGAGGCTCAAGGATTACAGCGAAAACATCATCGAAAGCCTGACCGTGGGCGTCACCGTGATCGATGACAAGGGCCTGGTCATCGGCTGGAACCGCGTCATGGAAAGCCTCTTCGGGATGAAAAAACACACGGTTATGAACAGAAATCTGTCCGAAGTCATCGGCGGCCGGGCCTTTTCCGCCGTTTTCCCCTCGGACACCCAGCAGGATTATCGTCTTCTGAGCGAAATCCCCCTGGAAATCCCCCGAGGCCCGGCCAAGGTCTTCGACATCGCCCGCACGCCCCTTCTCGACAACCGCATGCAGCCGTACGGGACCATTATCGTTTTTGAAGACGTCACGGAAAAAATCAATCTTCAACGCCAGCTCCTGACTTCGGAGAAATTGGCCTCCATCGGGCTTCTCTCGGCGGGGGTCGCCCACGAGATCAACACCCCGTTGACCGGCATTTCAAGCTACGTTCAGATCCTGCAGAAAAAACTCACCGACACCCACAACACACAGATCCTCGAGAAAATCGAAACCCAGACCGACCGCGTCGGGCGGATCATCAAGAACCTCCTGAGTTTCGCCCGAAACCCATCGGACGAATCTTTCCACAAGGTGGATCTCAAGCAAAGCCTCGAAGAGATCCTGTCCCTCATCGATTACAAGCTCAAGACCATGAATATCATTCTGGAACTCGATCTGGACCCGGTTCCGCCGGTCAACGTTCAGGGCGAGAGGCTGCAACAGGTGTTCATCAACATCTTTCTCAACGCCCTGGACGCCATGCCGGACGGAGGACGGCTGGGGATCGAACTCAAGGGATCCGGTCAGGAGGTCGTCATCCGGATCCGGGATTCGGGGACCGGCATCAAACCGGAGCACCTGCCCCACATCTTCGATCCGTTTTTCACAACCAAAGGCATCGGAAAGGGGACCGGTCTCGGATTGTCCATCAGCTACGGCATCGTCCAGGAACACGCCGGCCATATTTCCGTTCAAAGTGAGTTGAACAAGGGCACGGTATTCACCATCTCCATTCCCATGGACGCACGGGCGGCCGCGGCCGAGGCCAGACATTCCCGCCGGGAGTAGACCATGAGCCATCAGGGATTTATCCATGTCATCGACGACGAACCCATCATCCAGGAAGTTCTGGGCCAGCTTCTGGCCGCCGAGGGATACGACGTCGAAATATCCTCCTCGGGGGAAGAGGGCCTGGCCAAGCATGCCGCCCAGACCTTCGATCTCGTTCTTCTCGATCTTCTCATGCCGGGAATGGGCGGCATTGAGGCGCTGCAGAAAATCCTGAAGATTGATCCGTACGCCACGGTCATCATCATCACGGCCTTCGCCTCCATCGAATCGGCCATTTCAGCCATGAAGCTCGGCGCCTATGACTACATCCAGAAGCCCTTCAAGAACGACGCCCTCCTGATGACCGTCTCGCGCGCCCTGGCCCACCGGAAACTTCAGGAGGAAAACACCCGGCTCAGGGAGGAACTGCGCCGCAAGTTCAGCTTCGAAAACATCATCGGCAAAAGCCAAAGAATGCAGAAGGTTTTCGAGTTGATCCAGGCTGTGGCGCCCTCGCGCAGCACCATTCTCATCCAGGGCGAAAGCGGCACCGGCAAGGAACTCGTGGCCCGGGCTTCGCACACGCACAGCCCCAGGTCGGAAGCGCCTTTTATCGTCGTCAACAGCGGCTCCCTGCCGCCCGATCTCCTGGAAAGCCATCTTTTCGGTCATGTCAAGGGCGCCTTTACGGGAGCCGTCGCTCTCAAGAAAGGTCTTTTCGAAGCGGCCGACCAGGGAACGCTTTTTTTCGATGAGATCTCGTCTCTCAATATCGAGACCCAGGCCAAGTTACTCCGCGTGCTCCAGGAAAGGGAATTCATGAGGCTGGGAGGAACCAAAACCATCAGGGTCGACGTCCGCATCATCGCCGCCACGAACACCGACATCGAGGAGCTGATCGCCCAGAAAACATTCCGGAAGGACCTTTTTTACCGCCTGAATGTCATCAAGATCGAACTTCCTCCCTTGCGGGACAGGAAAGAGGATATCCCGCTTCTGGCCCGGCATTTCATCGACGTCTTCAGCCGGGAAAACGACAAAGAGGTCGAAGGCATCTCCGAGGATGCCCTCGAAATCCTGGACGCCTACCACTGGCCCGGAAACGTCCGCGAGCTCGAAAATCTCATGGAAAGAGCCGTCGTGTTGTCGAATGTACCTCTGATCACCCGGGAGCATCTCCCGCCTTTCCTTACGGCCGACCGGTTCGAGGACTCCGGGATTTCGGGGGACGGCTCACTGGTTCTCAAGGACCGTCTCCAAGAGTATCAGAAAAAGCTCATTCTCACGGCCCTCCGAAAAACCAAGGGCGCGCAAAACAAGGCGGCCCAATTGCTCGGCGTCAAGCCGACGACGCTCAATGAAATGATGAAGCGGCTCCACATCACCCCTTAGCCCGATTTCTTCAGAAAAATGCCGTTGTGCTGCCTCACTATTTTTTCTGGTGTTCTGTTTTTTTTTCTATAAAAACCGGCATTTTCCCCCTTCGGGCGAGCCGATCCGACCGCATCTGCTGCGTTGCGCAGGGTTCGCAGTACCGAAGAGTACAGCTTCACCCTCCGCGCCTTGCATCTGCAGCCGCCTCGACTCGTGAATAAATCGTCCTGACCGAAGCTGTGCGTTAAAAAAGCCTGGGGTTATTTTTTTCTCTATATTCCCGGCTTCTTTTAACCCTTTGGGCGTGCCGATCTCACCATTCCGACTGCGTCGCAGCCTGTTCGACGTAGCTCAACTACGCCTTCACAAGCTGCTTCCTTGTCGAAAAGGCAATCTCGACACGCGCACAGCTTCGGTTCCCGGCAAACCGAAAGATTTCCGGCTTATCGGCATTTCTTTTATATGCCTGATTTTTCCACGAAGATCCGGCCGCCTCGACTCGTGAATAAATCGTCCTGACCGAAGCTGCGCGTTTATAAAAAAAGCTTGACTTTTAGATATGGGGGGGGGTATATTTCAATTGTGGGAAGGTCGGAAAGGGGCGTTTTCAGCTTTATAGCGTTGATTATTATTCTTATAATTAGCGCTGTTTTCTATGTTTATAGCCGCGCCCCAAAAGAACGGATCCGGCCATCTCTCGAACAGAATCTCGGAATTTTAGCAGAGCTTAGCAATTCGCCAATAACAGCTTTTTATTTCATAAAAGATGTCAATTTGATCTGCAGGTCTTTGCCGCAATATGATGAATACCGCGATCAACATATTCCCCATTATTTTTTTTTCGATTTTAGTTACTCCGACCATGATATAGAAAATTTTAAGCGAGCTTTCAATGTTCCCGATTGGAGTGTCGCAACAAGAATTAGCAAGCGTTTACACTATTTATTTGAAAAGAGTCGCAATCTTTACGGCGATGGTAATTTTGTTTGTGTTTTCGCGAGCGATGGAAAGCTCCTCGAAATGAAGAGGTTTTAAAATGAGAATATTGGGGACATGCCTCTTGTGCCTTATGCTTTCAACGCCTTGCTTATCTCAAGACGTTATGCGCTTGAAATATGAGAAAACGATGCCACTTTCCGAGCATGAAGTTTTTTTCAAGTCCGTTCCTCCGCTGGTTGTCGACCAAAAAGGAACAATTTTCGCCGTTGACAATCGAGAACATGCGATTATCAAGTTGAAAGACGATGGCCGAGAAGTTCTTAGAATCGGAAAGCGCGGTCAAGGTCCCGGAGAGTTACTGAATCCAAGTTTAGTAACACTAACAAGTGATCGGGTTTGCGTGCTTGATGGAAACGGAATTTCCATGTTCGGAACAGATGGAGGTTTCCTGAATCGATTTCGTGTTTTCAGTGCGGTCAGCAGCATGGAATCATTCCAGCATGGTTTATTTCTAGCCGAGTCAGGGTATTCGAAGTTGATTCATCAGTACGATTTTTATGGAAAACTCATCCGGGATTTCGGCAATAAAATCGATATCGATTATTCGGGATTTAGTCCCTGGTCTCCGATGCTTGCTGAGTTCATTCTCAACACCGGGAAGCTTTTTTGTGCCGGTGATCACACCCATTTTATCAATAAGTTATTCGGAGACTGGAGTGTCTATGATGGAGCAGGTCTTCCAATAAAAAAAGTAAAACTGGCCGATCCTCGATGGGTGCGGGATCTGGAGCGCGAAATTTTCAAAAAGAAACCGTCACAAACGGAACTTCAAAGAATGGGGATGATTCCTGTTTTTCTTGATTTGGCTTTATTGGACGGTCATTTCTATGCGTTGGTGAAAAAGGAGCGATTATTGGAATGTCCCGGAGATATCCTCCGTTATTCCGCAGACGACGGTCATATCGAAGCCTTTTATATTCTCTCAGGAGGGCCGGATGTGTTTTATCAAAGCTTTGTGATTCACCGGGATACACAAGGTTTGAAATTCATATTATCGGGACCTGACAGCAACACCCATGAAATTCGCATAGACATTTTCAGGCCAGATTTCGAATGAAAACTCCCCGGGCTGAAGCCCGGGGTTTCGGCCCTGTGGCATAATCTGACTATGGGTTTTTTCGCTGATCAC
>JAWSUF010000014.1 GCA_033549365.1 Acidobacteriota bacterium | reverse complement strand
GCTATCCAGCTGATATTAAAGATGATAAGTTCAATAATAATTCCTCAATTTCAAGATTGTTTCGTGCGGAATGTAGGAAACAAGAAAAACAAGACTCATAATGAGATGTTTCTTATACGGCTTTTTCCGCCGATAGGCGATCATCGCTTGAACGAGCAGAATCACCCCGACGACCGGCATTAGAATCCCGAAAATCACGAAAGATACGGTCATGACTCTCTCCTTTGCGCGAGGCTCATATGGGCGGATTCCCGCTTGTTGACCTCGCCGGAAATATAAAGAAAATCGAGCCCTGCGTCAATATTTTTCATGCCTCCCTGGTTGCTGCTCCCTGCGCCGCTTCGTCAAGCAGGCGGTATTTGTCCAGAAGACGGTAGAACTGGCGGCGGCTCTTGCCGACGGATGCAGCCGCCCGGGTCCGGTTCCAGCGGTTGTCCTCGAGAGCGCGGCGGAGACGCTCGGGCGTAAGGGGCGCGCCGTGGCCGTTTCCGCCGTTCCCGTCACCCCTGCCTACCTCCCTTCCCCCATCGTCAGATTCTGAGTCGAACCGGATGTGTTCGGGCAGGATCGTTCCGTCTCCCGCGGCCAGCACGGCCCGTCCGACGACGTTTTCGAGCTCCCGGATGTTTCCGGGATAGTCGTGGGACTCAAGCGCTGCCAGAGCCCCGGCCGAAACCTCAGGGACACAGCCTCCCTCCCCCGCTTCGGCGGCCAGCATTTCCCGGACAAGCCCGGGGATCTCCGCCTTTCTTTCCCTCAGGGGCGGGATCCGGATCCTGACGACGCTGATCCGGTAGTAGAGGTCCGTCCGGAACCGGCCCGCCTCGGCCTCCCGCCGGAGGTCCCGGTTCGCGGCGAAGAGGAAGCGCGCGCCGACGGTCCGCGTCCGGGTGTCGCCGAGGCGCCGCGTCTCCTTCTTGTCGATCACCCGGAGCAACTTGGCCTGGAGGGGGAAGGGCAGGTCGGCGATCTCGTCGAAGAAGACGGTGCCGCCGCCGGCCGCCTCGAGAAGGCCCGGCTTGTCCCGGAAGGCGCCCGTGAAGGCCCCCCGGGCGAAGCCGAAGATTTCGGACTCGAAGAGGGATTCGGGCAGGCCCGCGCAGTTTACGGCCATGAAGGGCCGCCCGGCCCGACGGCTCAGCTCATGAATGCGGACAGCCGCGACGTCCTTGCCGGACCCGGTCTCCCCGAGAATCAGGATGTTCTTGTCGCTTTGGGCGGCCCGGAGGAGGAATTGGGGAAAGGCGGTTGGGAGGGAGGTGATGTCCATAGCTTGCTTAGCTATAAACGACCGGGATCCATGGATTTCTCACTTTGGAAAAAGTGAGAAAAATTGGGCCGAAAAACCATCTATTGTTATATAATCCCCTGGATTGTATTGTTGAGGAAAATGGAAAATAGGGCCGGCACAACGAGGAACTCGAGAGACAAAGAACTCGAGGATTTGCTCAATCAATTCACAAACTTCATCAAGACGCATATCCAGAGATATCATCCGCAGAAGTTCGGGCTGGATCCCGAAGATATCGCCCAGGATGTGCGGATCAAGTTATGGAGGCTCGTCGATAGTGAGAAAACCATCACCAATTATGCGTCTTATATAAGGAAGATCGTGAACACCTCAGTCATCGACCAGTTTCGCAAGCTCAGGAGAGATGAGGGAATTTTTCATAGCGAAAAAATGAAACATGTCTCGGAAAAAGAAAAATTCTACATTGAAGAAACAGAACCGGATCGTCATTTGAAGGCGCTTGTTTCTCAAGCCGTTGATTCGCTGATTGAATCGAGAAGGCAAGTCGTCAAACTCTATCTTCTGGAATTGAGCATCGAGGAAATTTCGTCTTATCTTCGATGGAGTCAGGACAAAACCAGAAATCTTCTTTATCGGGGCCTGGCAAATCTCAAAGAGAAACTCAAGGAAATGGGCATTGACTATGAAAATCGATGATCAGGAGCTTCGCCGCCTGTACGGCAAGTCTGTTCAGGAAAAGTGTCTGGAATTGCGAAAACCATGCCCGACTCTTAAAAAGGTTTTTACGTTTTTCCGACCCGGGGTGTCAAGAAAAAGAAAACTCCACATCATTGATCACATCACATCCTGCGCATCCTGTTCCAAAGAATTTGCCTTTTTGCTTGAAATTCATCGGAAACAGGAAATCCTTATCCGATACATCCACAAAGAATCTCCGGCATCAGTTCCTCATTCACGCTTTCTGCGATATGCACCGGTGGCGGCCGGGCTGTTTCTCTTTGTTTTCGTATCACTTTTTCTTTATCAAAACTTCACCCCAAGCCACCGCCACGGCATAGATAAGGAACCGATCCAACTCGTGCATCCTTCCGGGCGGACATCCCTTGTCTATCCCTTGTTCTTCAAGTGGAATGCCGATAAAGAAGCGGAATACTATATCCTCGAAATATTCGATGCGTCCTTGCGTCCCTTTTGGAGAACGACCGATATCGATTCGAATTTCTATCTTCTTCCCAAGGACATTATCAGCAGAATGAAACCCCATGAACCTTACTATTGGATGATCACAGCTGTAGATTCAGAGGGAAATAAAAACGAATCCAAGATCCGGGTTTTTATTCCATTTCGATAGACGAGGTAGATTCGCCATGCAGCACAAAAGCCGCCCAATAATGAGGGTGGGAATAGCGTGTCATCAACATTTTCAGTTTTGCGGATCGGAGCGCCTGGCTTTTATTTTTTCCTTCGGATAGACCTTCGTAAAAAAACCGCATCATCTTGGCCGCCGCATCATCGCGAATCGGCCACAGAGAAGCAAGCACCGATCGGCTTCCGGCGGAAAAAAAGACGCGAGGGAGCCCAACGATTCCTTCGGAATACTCGATTCTGCCTCCACCCGATCGGCAAGCCGAGAGGACGACAAGATCGGCATTCATTCTCATCCCATAAATTTCCCGAACTTGAAGAATTCCATTGTCTTCTTTGCTTGTTGGGGAAAGAACCAGGGCCGATCGGAGTGGAAACTTTTCATCAACATCGCCATGACAGGCAAAATGAAGGATTTGATAATCCGAAAGATGAAGGCTCTTCAGAAGGGCCTTATTGGCGTTTTTTCCTTCAAAAACGTCGATCCGCCTTTTTGGAAACATCTTAGAAATCGCGGCGATTTCCTTTCGGCTGTAGGGAAGAGCTTTGAATTCCCCCACTCGATATTTGGGATTGCCGAAAGCCAGCAGTGTTTTTCTCGGCCTGGCGGGGCATTTTTTTTGATTCAAGACAAAAAGAGTCGATGCCGAAGTGGCGTAGGAAATCCAAAATCTTTCCACGAGAAATTGTGTTGGATTCGATGCTGCAATGCGAAGAGATTCAAAAGGAAGAAAATGCAGGAGTCCGTCCGGGACGATGATCAACGCATCGATATTTTCAAGTTGCTCATTTCTGAAGCTCGAAAACAGCAAGTCTTCAGCAATCCTTTCGGAAGCCTGCTGATTGGCAAACGTTTCTTCGGGCAATTGCGAAATCAGCCTCAAGTAGCCTTTCATTTGTTTTTCGATCGCTCGTCTCGGCGGAAGAGGAAAAACGCGGCAGGATTCTTGGGTCACAACAAAAACCAGCGATCTTGGATCACCCAAGAAATACTCGACAAGAGCCGTTTTTTCATCGAGAAGTTCAAATTGAATGCGACGCAAAGAAATGGGATTCTGATGATCTTTCAAAACCCCATATTCCGAGGCGGACGGGCCTGAAGAAAGGCTTTCCAGGAATGCGCGGGCCTTGGCTTTTTCGACAGATGAAAAAAGATCAGAAAGACGTTCCGAAGATGGATTCGATTCCCACTTTTTATATAAAAGATCAATGACACCATGATAGGGCTGCATTTTGTTTCGGCCGAATCCTGTTTTGAAAATGTCCGCCGAAATGCCGCTTCGTATTTTCTCTATGGTTTCTATGGCTTTGGTAAAATACTCAAAGCTTTTTTCATGGTTTTTCTCTTTCCGATAACACTCGCCCAAGCCTGTGTGGGACTCCCAGATCAAGTGATCCCATCCGCCTTCTTCAGCCGATTCCACAGCCCTCTTGAAATATCCCGCAGCCTGATCCACATCATTGATTCCCAACAGGGCCCGGCCCTTCTCATTGAACAGACCGACAAGCTCTTCGTCAATTTCACCCCCTGAAATCATCTCTTCACCTTTTCGAAAATAGCCGAGAGCTTCTTCATACTGACCGATATCGTTATGAATAACCCCGATTGAAGTCAGAACGGATCGCGCAATTCTTTCATGGTTTTGAAGCCCTTTGGTTTCCAAAGCCCTGCGGGCATAAGTTAACGCATGAAACAAATCATGAACATTGCGGAAGTGAATCCATTTCTTTCTGTAGGTTAAACCGATGTTCAAAAGGTGCTCAGCCAACACCGTCGGACTCAGCCGCCCGGCCCCATGAGCCAACGCTTGGAAAAGATAGGAAAAGCTTTTATCAAAATCGCCCCATTCCGCGTATAGGTCGCCGATATTTTTCAGGCATTCCGTCGCCTCATCATGGTCTTCACTTTGGATGAAAACCTTTAAGGCTTTTTCAAAGTTCGTCAGTGCCATTTCATGGCGACCGGTTTTAAAAAAGAGAATGCCGAGATTCATAAGGGATTTTGCTTCTTCCATTTGTCTTTGCAGCCGGGCTTCAAATGCGTTCCCGTGAAGAATCTCCGATTCATGGAAAAGATAATGGCCAAGCTCGCAAACAACTCCCCCTAAAAGCAGCAAAAGAAAAGTCAACACACGAAAGAAGCACCCCATAATGCCTTCCTTATTCGTTGTCCGGAGGATTATAAATAGCCTATTCAATTCCGTCAACCTTTTTCTTCCCCCTTCCCTTCTCCCCCCACTCTCCCCTATACTATTCCCATCCATCCCGCAATCTCGGAGGTCGCATGAAACATGACGAAATTCTCTCTTTGACCGGTGAAGCCGGAGTGGGCTGTCCGGGACGGCTGTCCCGGCGGACATTTATGGGGCTGGCCGCGGCCGGCGCGGCCGGGGCCGCCCTTTCCCCGCGCCTTGGGGGCCAGGACGCAGCTTCGACCGGGCCGCCCGTCGTCAAGACCAATATCGACGAGGCCATGAAGATCCCCAGGGGTGAAGGAGCCATGCCCGGACGCTATCCCGGGCGGGTCGTCTCCATCAAGCCGGGGGCCGTCTCGGAGGCGGGCGAAATAGACGCCGACAAGGTCCGGCGGGCCGTCGACCGGGGCATGGCCGCCCTTACGGGCGAGGAGGACAGGGGCAAGGCCTGGGCGAAGTTCGTGACCCCCGAGGACGTCGTGGGGATCAAGGTCAACCCCATCGGCGGAAACCTGCTGTCCACGCGGCCCGAGGTCGTCGACGCCGTGATCGAGGGGCTGCGGGCGGCCGGAGTGCCCGACGAAAACATCGTCATCTGGGACCGCCGCCTCTTCCAGCTCCATGAGGCGGGTTTCACTGAGGAGCGCTTTCCGGGCCTGCGCATCCTGGGGACCGAGATGCGGGGACCGAACGGCGAGTTCTATGACGAGGCGGGCGAACTCTGGGCCCGGGACAACATCGACCGCGAGGTCCTGCCCTATGTCGCCGACCTGGAGATGGAATACGACCGGAACACGCTGCCCTACATGATCAACATGGGGAAGGAGAGCTATTTCACGAAGATCGCGACGCGCACCTGCACGAAGATCATAAACGTCCCCGTGCTCAAGAACGCCGGGCCGACCGTGACCCTCTGCCTCAAGAACCTCTCCTACGGCGCGCTCAGCAACACCTCGCGGCTTCACAAGATCTGGTCGGAATCCGTGGCCCAGCCGAGCGCCTTCCCCTGCCTGCGGGACAAGACCGTCCTCAACGTCGTGGACGGCCTCAAGGCCTGCTACGACGGCGGGCCGGGCGCCAATCCCAAGTTCATCTACACGGCCGACCTCATGTATTTCGGGACCGACCCCGTGGCCGTCGACGCCGTGGGACACGAATACATCACGAGAGAGCGGATCCGGCGGGGCGTCCAGGAGTTCGAGGACAAGAGGCGGCGGGCCTTCCTGGAGATCGCATCCGAGCTCGGACTCGGGGTTTCCGACCGGGCGAAGATCGACTTCGTGGAGATCAAGGAGGGCTAGGGTGCGCGAGGCGGGTTTGTCGAATGCGCGGGCGGCGGGCGCGGCCGTTCTGGCGATTGCGGCGTGTCTGATCGCGGCGCAGGGCGCGGCGGCCCAGACGGCCAACGAAGGATTTTCGAGCCAGGTCGTCCTGAGCTGGGACGACATCCCGAACGAGCTCTTCATCCAGGGCTGGCTGACGTCGGACGAACCTCAGCGCTTTCCCGGACAAAGCCTCTTCGGCCACATCAACGGCGGGGCCGAGCTCTTCCTGGAATACGGCTTCCGCGAACTCGTCGTCTTCCGCTTCGCGCCCCAAGGCGGAAGGCTGGACAGGGAGATCGTCCTTGAAATCTACGCCATGGAATCGGCGCGGGACGCCTTCGGCATTTTCTCCCTGAACCGGACGGGCGCCGAACCGACGTCCGACAGACAAAACGCCCTCAACTGGGTCGGAGTCGAACAGGCGGCCTTCGTTCTGGGAAGCCTCTACGTCAACATCCTGGCCGCAAACTGCACGATCGACGAAACGGCCGGATTCGCGGCGGGTGCCGAAGTCGCCCTGGCTGCCGGGCGGGCCGTTCCGGAGGCGGGCTTTACGGGGCTTCCGGAGCGGAATCTGATGCCGGGAACCGAACGCTTCATCAAGGGCGCGCTCGCCGCGGCCGCGGAATCGCCCTTTCTTGCGCCCGAATTCTGGGGCTTTGCGGACCGCGGCACTCTGGCCTGGTCGGCCCGCTACGTTCCGGGCGGGGCGAAGCTCATTCTTGTCGAATACGGCGGCGAGCCGGGCGATTTCCTGCCGCCCGTTGCGGCGGTTTTCCGGGAATACTTCGAGGACGTCACGGAGGAGGGCGGGGGGATCGTCTCGGCCCGGTCGCCCGAGGGACGCCTTATGCTCTACGGGCGAAGGGACGGCCGGGCGGTTTTCATCATCAGCGAGTCCGACGAAAAGGCGGGCCGGGCCCGGCTGGCCGAGGCCCTCGAAAAATCCGTTATCGTTTGGAGGTCACAATGAAGCGCAACTTGACTCTTTCGCTGGCAGCGGCGGCTTTGATCGCATTCGGCGCGGCGGGTGCTTTCGCCCAGACGCCCGAAATCCGGCCGATCACGCTCGGGCAGGCCATGCCCGGAATCGAACTTCCCGCATTCCAGGGGGGAACGGTCAATCCGGCCGGTCTCAAGGGCAAGAACGTCCTCGTTCTCTTCCCGCGCGGTTATGCCTCGCCGACGGCCTGGTGCACGATCTGCAACTATCAGCTCGCCGAACTCATCGAGATGGAGAAGGCCGAAAAGATCCGGGAGAAACACAACCTTGAGGTGCTCGTTGTCCTCCCCTACGACACCGAAACCGTGACGAAATGGGTGGGCGATTTTCCGGCCCAGCTCGCGAAGATCCGCGACTGGAAAAACCCGCCCGACGAGGCGGCGCTCGACGAGGCCGGGCGGCGGCGCATGGAGCGCTTCCGGGAGATGTTTCCGCTGAACATGCTGTGGGATGCGGATGCGCCCGTGCCCATGCCCTTCCCCGTCCTGATCGACGCCGAACGAAAGCTTGCAGGAGGCCTCGGGCTTTTCGCCGAGGAGTGGGGCGGCAGCAAGGTCGCCCAGAACATTCCGACGATATTCCTGCTCGACACGGAGGGCAAGCTCGTTTTTAAATACGTCAGCCAGAACACCTTCGACCGCCCCTCCTGGGACTACGTCCTCAAGATGCTCGGCTGCCTGAAAGAATGAACACCATCTTCGTCGTCTCCGACGGGACGGGGCATACGGCCCAGCATGCCTTGCGGGCCGCCCTGGCTCAGTTTCCCGGAGCCGAGGTCGAGATCGTGGTCAGGCCCAAGGTCCGGACCAAGACCCGCGCCCGGCAGGTCGTCTGCGAGGCGGCCGAAGCCGGCGGGTTCATCGTCCATACCATCGTCACGGACTCCATCCGCGAAGCCATGGTCAAATTCGGCCGGGAAAACAACGTCGAATCCATCGACCTCATGGGGCCGCTTCTCGCCCGCTTGTCGGAAACTCTGGCCACATCGCCCTCGGCAAAGCCGGGCCTGTTCACCAAGCTCAACGACTCCTACTTCCGCCGCATCGAGACCATGGAGTATGCCATCAAGCACGACGACGGACAGCGCCTCGAAGACATCCGCAAGGCGGAGATCGTCCTTCTGGGCGTCTCCCGGACGTTCAAAACACCGCTCAGTATCTACCTGGCCTTCAAGGGCTGGTTTGCGGCCAACATTCCCGTCATCTACAACCTGGAGCCTCCGGAAATCCTGTCGAAACTGCCCCCGAACAGGGTCTTCTGCATGGACACGAACGCCCGCCAGCTGGCCGAACTCCGCCGATCGAGGTCGGAATTTCTCCGGGGCGCGGCCGGCCGCTACGCCGATCCGGAATTCGTCCGGAGCGAGCTGATGTTCGCCCGGAATTACTACGCCAAGCACGACGGATGGACGATCATCAATGTCACCAACAAGCCCATCGAAGAGCTGGCCAGCGAAATCATCGCCCTGCGCGGAAAAAAGGGAAAGGGCAAAAACGGGTGGTTCCATTGGGAGAGATGATCCTGTTTGAGACGGGCTTCCGGTATGACCGGTGGGTCAAATTCTTTCTGGGTTTCCCGGTCGTCCTGATGACCGCCGCGGGACTGATCCTTTCAGGCTGGGTTCGTATTGCCGGACTTATTCCCGAGGGACCCGACGCCGAGATGCGACTCTCGGGTTTCTTCCTGATCGGCGGGGCCGCGTTCATCCTGTTCACCTACTGGCTCACGCTCCCCGCGAAGGTCGTCGTGCACAGGGACAGGCTCCGGATCAAAATCGGCCGCTTCTTCTGGACAATCCCCTTCGAGACCGTCGAGTCGATGCGCGCCGCAAAGGGATTCCTTCAAAAGCCAGATCGAGATTGTCCGCAGGAAAGGGCGCTCCGTCCGGATATCCCCAGATAACCGCGACGAGTTCCTGGACTACGCGAACCGGGCTATTGACGATTGGCGCCGGACCCTGTGAAGCCAAGCAACAAAAGGTGATGAAGCGGGCGGTGTAGCGGCCGCCGGCTTTCTTGCCGAGGCGATCAAAGGCGGCGGCGGCGCGGCGGACCCAGACATCGAGGCCCGGCCCGAAAATCCGGCCGCCCGCCTTGGCCAGGAAATTGAAGCCCGGGGGAATGTGGACCAGCGTCCCGGCGGAGAGGACCTCCAGGCCGCTCGCGGTGAGAAGCCGCCGCACCTCGCCCATCGTGTAGCATCGGTCGGCATAGACCATGCCCGCCCGGCGGCGGAGCGCGTTGGAGATCCGGTGGAAGATGTTGTGCCCGTTGTCCAGGGTCAGAGCCAGCCTTCCTCCGGGTTTGAGGACGCGGGCAATTTCGGCGAACGCTCCGGGAAGGAGCGCGGGCGGAAAATGATCCAGGGTGGAGTTCGACAGCACGACATCGAAGCTTCCTTCAACGAAAGGAAGCCGACAGACATCGGCGGCCGCCGCGCGGCATTCCGGGAACCTCCGGGCGGCCCGGGCCGCGGTGACATCGGAATAATCGATGCCGAAGCAGCGGCCGTAGAGCCGGGAAAGCTCCCCCATCAGAGCGTCCGGGCCGTAGGCCTCCTCGAAGAGATCGGTCTTCAGCAGGGCCAGGCCGGCCCCCGGCGGCGACGCGGATTCGACCAGGCCGAGGGTTTCCCGCCTCTTCTGGAGGGCGATCTCCCTGTGATAGACGGCGCCGCCGACACGTCCGATCACCCTGTTCCAATGATGCTTGGGAAGCCGCCTTAACGACATGGTTTCACCGTTTGCGCCCCGTGATCACGAAATTCCTCCCCCACTTCCGGCTGCGCGCGGATCGGAGACGCCTTTCGAGAACAAGCCCCGCGCGCCGCGGCGGGAAGATCCGGACGCCATTCGTCAGGACGAAGTTGTAGAACCGGATGTCTGCTGTCCGGAAACCCGCATTTTCAAAAAGGGCCAGAGCCTCGGCAAGGGAATAGCTCCGGAAGCGGTTGCCCGGGGGTCGCCTGCCGAGACGGTTCAGAGCATGCTGAACTTTATGCAACAGGCTGTCCCGGTTGGTGAAGGTGACGACCGCCGGACCCCCGCTGCGGAGGACCCTGCGGATTTCTCCGAAGAAATCCCCCGGCGAGTCGAGACATCCCATCAGGGAGACGGCGGCGACTCCGCCGATCGATTCGTCGGCAAAGGGAAGATGCGAGGCACAGGCCGCAATGATGGCCGGCCTTCGAGACCGGGCCTCCGGCTCGTCCCCGGCTTTCGAAAGCGCGTAGGCCGTCATGCCGACATCCCGGTCGACGCCGACGGCCGACAGCCCCAGCCTCGAAAGTCCGTCCGTCATCCGGCCCGTGCCGCAGCCGGCGTCGAGCCACACTTCGCCGGCCCCCGAGGACGCCGCACAGGCCTCGAGAGCGGCGGACATGCTGCGGCGGAAGATCATATTCGACCCGTCTTCTCCGGGGCAGTCGTAGATCCTATCCCAGGTCCGGGGGTCGAGCCGTTGTATCGTCATGGCCGCTCCGGTCTTTCGACGATTCGCCGCTTGAAGCCTTCGGAATACTCCGGCCCTCCCCGAACGACTTCGACCGATCCGGCCTGGCGCCAGATCCGGGTCGTCATCCTGTGGCCGGAGTCCCGGCTTTCGAGATTGCCGAACAAGCCGTCGATCAGACGGTTTTCGTCCACACCGCCGAGACTCGGCCCGGCGACAATCCGCAGCCGGCCGAAATTGCGCTCGTCGCGGACTTCCTGAAACCGGATGTCGTCCGGGTTGCCGCCCGCATCGGTCGCAACCCGGCCGAGAGCGTCATCGAGTTCATGGACGGCAACCGTCATGCCTTCGATCGTGATCCTCTCCCGGCTTCCGACCTCGCTGACCCGAACATCCATGCCCAGGGCCCCGAAAAGGCACGGACAGGGCTTTTGCGAAAGACGGCCGCCGTCGCCGATATCCGTATTCAGGAGGATCTTTCCGGCTCCGGGAAGAAGCGTCGTGTATTGAAGGCCGCCGCCGTTCTCCTGAGGCAGAACGGCCAGACGGTCGAGATAGACGTGCATCTCGTCGGGCGGTTCCCCGTGCGGGCAGGCGGCGGCGATGAGGCCCGTCTCCGTGGCGATGTAGCGGGGATAAACCCGGGCGCCCGAAGACTCGATGAATTTCCGCCGGGCCGCGGTCAGGGGCTCGCCTCCGGTGAAAAGAACGGACCGTTTGATGTCCAGATTGTTTTCGAGGGCGGCCTGAACGGCCCGGACGACCGAACCCGTGAACCCGCGGAGGACCGAAATGCCGTGTTCCGCCGCCGTCTCTGCCAGCCAGCGGGCCACTCGTGGCGCGTCCTCCAGATTCGTGGGCTCCGGCCGGGGCAGGCGCAGGCCGTAGAGGCGGCCCAGGACGGGCAGGGCCCGGACGGCCAGATTGCGGCCGAACGGCTGACGCATGTCCCGGTCCGAGCCGTGGGCGAACCACCGATCGGGCGGCCGGCGATATTTGGCGGAGATGAGCACGTTGTGGATCCCGGCAATCCCCGGCAGACCGGGATACCACAGCGCCTGGGGCGCATCCAAGATCCCGTGGGCGGCGGACAGAGCACATTCGTTGGCCGCCTCGTCGGCGATGAAGTCCCAGTCGTAAGGGACGCGCATCGACCGGGAGGATCGGGTTCCGCTCGTCGAGGCCGCAATCGTCCCGCCCGCGAGCCGGGGATTGTCGAAATCCTCCGGGCGAGTCTCAAATGCAACTCCGCCGCGGACGACCGGGATTCCGGATTTGAATTCGTCGTAGCTCAGGAACACGCCTTCGGCCCGCAGGGCTTCCAGCGTCTTTTCGATTCCCCGGCTCAGGACGCCGGATTCGAGATCGGCGTATTCGCAGCCGGCCGAAAGAAGAAGGCGCCGGAAGGGATTGTGCGGGACGCCGTAGACGATCGCGGCGGAAGACAGGAAATTCTCCGTTCGGCGCTCCATCCGGGTCTTGAGGGCATCGAGGGATGTCCCGATATCCAGGGGTTTGCCGAAAAAGGCCGGCAGACCCCGAACCGTTCGAAACAGGCGTCCGAGGCGGACGATGTCCATCTCAGGCGTGGGATCCCTTTTGGGCTCGATCCAGGAAGGACAAGTCGAGATGGCGGACCGGAAAGTCCGCGATATAGCCCAGTTTCCGCATGAGACCGAGAATGTCGGTCATGGCCGCGGAATTCCGCAGGGCGTCGACATCGGGACGATTGGCTTCGAGTGCGGCCCGGATGTGGCCGGATCCGATGCCCGTGTATCGCTCGGCGATTTCGGACGACTCGCCGGGGTTTTCAAGGACGAAGGAGGCGCCCCGAACGTAGGCCCGGACGACTTTTTCGACAAGTCCGGGCTCGGATTGGATAAGTCCGGCCGTCGTCGTCAGCGAACACCCCGGCGCTCCCGGCCAGACATCGCCCGTCCTCTTGACGATGGTTCCGATTCCCAGCCTCTCCAACATCGTGGCGTAGGGCTCGACCATGGAGGCGGCGTCGACGCCGCCGCCGACAAGCGACAGGATGGCGCCGTCGCCGGAGGGCATCCGGAGGCATTCGATGTCCGCCCAGCCCAAGCTCTCCATCAGGCCCATGGCGGTCAGATCCTTGATGCCGCCACGGCGGGGCACGGCGACTTTTCGGACATCGGAAAGGGCGACGCCCTTCCTGACGACGATGGCCGCTTCTTCGATCCCGGCTCCGGCGACGAGAACCATCGTCCTGTCCCGGTCGGGTTCGGCCGCAACCCGGGTCCAGGGCATCACGGCGAAGTGGATTTCCCCGGCGGCCAGGCGGCGCGGCACCATCCAGGCCGTCGGTTCGACGTTCAGACGGACATCCAGACCTTCCTCCTCGAAAAAGCCCTTGTCGGAGGCGGCGTAGGCGGGCATCTGGCAAATGCCCCTCAACACGGAAAAGGGTATCTTGATCATGTTATGTCTCCTGTTCTGACCGAACGTTCATTGCGGCTTTGTTTAATCCGGCGAGGTCAGGCCGGCGTAGACAAAATTCCGATATCGCTCGATGACGTCGAGGATGATGGTTTCCTTGGCCGTTTTGAGAACGATGGCCGAGTCCTCGCCTTCCATGAACGGCTCGGCGGTCTCTTGGGCTTCAGGCTTGTCCGCCCATCGGCCCCGCGTCCGAAGCGTCATTTTGAGGTCCACCGAGTTTCGGGGAAGAATCAGGCGGTATTCGAAATTTCCGGGCCTGGGTCCGGGAACCCGAATCTCCAGGCCGATGGATCGGCCTTTCTCCTTGCGGATTTTGGATCGGACGCCCTTCGCTTTGAGTTCGCCGGACAGGGATTCGAAGGCCAGCTCGGCGATGAATTCACAGAATTGTTCGAACTTCAGAAGGGATTCGGCCTTGCAGCTCTCGATGACGCGGAGATTGTCGAAATGGGCTTTTAATTCCTGTTTCCAATTTTTGTTTTTCATGCGACTAAATTAATGCTTGAGGCTGTTTTTATCATATCACACCCGGCCCCCGATATTAAGCGGCCGCGGGAGGGGGAAGTGCCGGCTGAGGTCAGCAAAAGGGGGGTGATGATTGGATTGTTGAGGGAGCTCTCACCAGCCGGCAAATGAGAGCCATGCGTATTATAGCAGAATCGGGGGAGAATGCAAGGAAAATCGGACGGCCGGCGAAGTTTCTTGATATATCTTTTGTTTTCTTGACTTTAAAACGCTTGCTGCTTGATATCTAATATTTCTTCCCATGCCAGGTCCACAGAAATATCCGCCATGGCCGGGGCCGAAATCAGGCGCGCCGGACCATACGGCCTCCACAGAGTCGCAAATTCATTGAGAAACAGGACAAGGGAGGAGCAGCCGCAGGCGGCCGCGAGATGGGCCGTTCCCGAGTCGTTGCCGAGAAAAAGCCCGGGGCCGGAGAGAAGCCCGGCCAGATGAAGGATATCCGGCCGACGGGATCGCGTCCAGCCGGGAGGCATGTCGCCGTCATCCAGGTCGGCGGGCGATCCGGCCTCGGCTTCCCCCGTGATGCAAACACCCCGCCGGCCCGCGCCGGAAAGACGCCGCATGATCTCTAGAAAATATTCGGAAGGCCAGCGCTTCCTCGTGCTTCCGCTTCCCGTATGAACGACGACCGGATCTCCCGGCTCATTGCCGAATCCGAAGGCGGAGAGCCCCTCCGTCCGCATTCGGGCGGATATCCGAAGACGGCCCAGCCGGGGCAGGAGGGCCTCAGGCGGCCGGGGATCGCCGAAAAGGTCGAGTGTCCGGCGAAGGAAAAAGCGGCTCCAGGCTTCGTCGGGTTCCGAGTCCGGCGCGACGACGGCGCGGAGGCCCGTCCCGTCCGCGGCAGCGGGAATATCGAGGATTCCGCGCTTTCTCATCCAGCCGACAATCGATGAAAAGACATTGAGCTGCGGTTCGCCGGATTCGGCGGACGCATCGGCCTCCGCCACTGCGGATGCGGCGAACAGCCAGGACAGATTCCGGGAATCGACGGACACCAGGTCGTCGACAAGTCCGGCCTCAAGAAAGAGCCGGCCGTAGTCGACGCGGCAAGCCAGCGTCAACCGCGCGTCCGCCATTTTTTCGCGGACGAAAGCGATCGAAGGCAGTGCGACCAGAAGATCCCCGAGTCCTCCGGGGCGGACAAGAAGAACGGATGTTTTTTTCAACATCTTCTCCCGCGGAAGAGGGTGCCGGCTGTTTTTTTGTTACAGCAGAAAAGGGAAAAATGATGTCTTAAAGGTGGGTCGAAGTTTTCTCCAGCCGGCGCAAGAAAACTTGAATTGATTATAACTCCACTCCATCGAATGTCAAGAGGTTTTTTCAGCCGATGAGAAAAACACGGAGGTCCATGACATTGGTCGGCGTCGGCCCGGTGACGATGAGCCCGCCGGCCTTTTCGAAATAGGAATAGGAGTCGTTGTCGTCGAGAAAGCGGTCGATGTCGAGCCCGGCTTTCCGGCCCCGTCCGGCCGTCGCCGGATCGATCCAGGCCCCGGCCGCATCCGTCGGGCCGTCGATGCCGTCCGTTCCCAGGCTCAGGACAAGCCAGTCAAGATCCCCCAGCCCTTCTTTTTCGATTTCCCGGAGCGCGGCCAGGACGAACTCCGTGTTGCGGCCGCCTTTCCCTTTCCCTGTCACGGTCACCGTGATCTCCCCGCCCGCAAGAAAACACATCGGCCGGGGCGCCCGCCGCAGGGAACAGGCCAGGGACTTGAGAAAAGCGACATATTTCCGGGCGGCCTCACGGGCTTCTCCCGAGTCGGCGTCCGTGAGGGGGAAAGTTTCGAATCCCAGTTCCCGGGCCCGGGCCGCCGCCGCATCGAGAGCCGTCCGGATATCGCCGATGATATGATTCCGGACGCGGTCGAAAACCGGGTCGTTCTTTTTCAGGGTCTCAGGCCTCTCGCCCCTCTCCCCTTCCTCGACGGCTCGGCGGACGGCTTCGGGCACGGAGGCCCACAGATTCCGCGCGTCCAGGACGGCGCGGGCATCGGCCCAGGTCGAATCGTCCCCATGAGTCGGCCCCGAGGCGATGGTGCCGAGGTCGTTTCCGATGACGTCGGAAATAACGAGAGTGACGACGCAGGCCGGAGCGGCCGTCCGGGCCAGCCGCCCGCCCTTGACGCCCGAGAGATGTTTGCGGACGGTATTGAGTTCGCCGATTCCGGCGCCCGCCTTCATCAGGGCGTCCGTCGTCCGGCGTTTGTCCACGAGCGAAAGGCCTTCGGCCGGAAGGCAGAGCTGGGCCGAGCCGCCTCCGGAAAGAAGAAGCAGAACCAGATCCCGTTCCCCCGCCTTTTCGGACAGGCCGAGAATGGCCCGGGCCGCAGCCAGACTCCTCTCATCGGGAAGCGGGTGGGAGGCGGGAAGATAATCGATGCGTCCCTCGCGGCGGGATTCGATCTCGCGCGTCAGAACGACGCCGCTCTCAAGCTTGTCTTCGATCAGGGGAAGAGCGCGGGCGGCCATGTGCGGCGCCGCTTTTCCGACGGCGAAGAGATAGATACAATCGACATCCGAAAGGTCGACCGTCTCGTCCTTCACGCGAAGAACGGCCCCCTCGCGGGACAGATTCTTCTTGAAAAGCCTTTCGGGCGATACGGCGTCGAGCGCCGCCTCATAGACGGCGCGGGCGTCGTCGAAACGGGTCGATGCGGATGTGGTTGGAACACCCATTGCTATATTTTACCCCATGCCGTCTCTTCCGGCCAAGTTTTTCTCCGTGCCCTTTCGGCAAGACCCACCTGCTGTAAGGGCGATAACGCCGGTGGCGCCGACCGCCCCGGCCGGGCGTGTTCGGGACCGGATCCGGATTCAGGCTTTGAGTTCGAACTGCCGGCCGGCATAGCGGGCCCGGCTGATCCAGACGGCGAGCAGGATCAGGGTGACCAGCGACAGCCAGCGGATTCCTCCCGCCGGAACGGCATTGAAGATCGCGAGGTTGATGATCACCGCAACGGCCTTGGCGAAGCGCATGACAAACATGTCGATGAAGGCCTTGGCCCGGTACTTGACCTCCGGAGCGGTAGGCACGTACAGGGCCTCCTTCGAGGACTGATTGATGGAATAGTTGAGGCCGTTGTCGCTCACCGAAAGCGCGTTCCCGACCATCAGCACGGGAAAGAGGAAAAAGGCCGCCGAGCCACAGAATGCGACCACGGGCAGGATGAGCAGGCCGATCCCGACCCCGAACTTCCGCATAACCAGGCTGGTGAGAAAAAACTGGACGAACACGGCAACGCTGTTGGTCACGAAATACACGGAGCCGAAATAGGCCTTGGTGACCGCCCCGCTGTGGATGGCCGTCTCGACGCTCCGCGTCCACTGGAAATCCATGATCGTGGAGACGATTTCATAGCAGCCGACGATGGCCACGATGGCCAGCAGGTAACGCGAGGAGAAAACCAGCTTGGCGCCCTCCAAGGCGGCCCGGCTTTTCTTCATTTCGGGCTCGGGTGAGGGTCCGATCCGGCTGCGAACCTCGGCGGTCCCGGGCCGAGACTCTTCCTTCTTCACGATCCGGGAGACCGCGTAGGCGACCACCATGATCAGCCCGGCGCCGCCCGCACAGGCGAGGAGGAGGATCGGGCCGCCCACCTTTTCCACGAAGCCCGCCACGATGGCCGAACCGAACCAGCCGCCGAGAACGCCTCCCAGCCCGCAGATGCCGTAGAGTCGCTTGGCCTCGTCCGAACTGACGATGTCGTTGAGGAAGGCCCAGAAAAGAACAACCATGACGGTGTTGAAGAAATCGCCGAAAAGATAAAACGACCAGGCAACCGCGCCGGTCGGCCGGCCGATGACGGCGCTGAAGAGGACAAAGCAGCCGATGAAAAACAGCGCCCAGCCGTAGACGAGTTTCTGCCGCGTGATCCGGCGGGACAGCCAGGTGAAGACGACGACCCCGATCGCGGCCATAACCATGTTCAGGATCTTGGCCAACTGCTCGGCCTCCGACCCCGTCATCCGCCAGCCCAGGAGGTTGAATCCGTCCACGACATAGGTGGAGATGAAGACCATTTTCTTCATCGGCTTGAGCACCCAGAACATCGTGATGACCAGGAAAAAATGCCCGGCCATCAGAAGTGCCTTGGGCAATTTCTCGCGCGGAACATCCTGAATGGCTTTAAGGATATCTTTCATGGACCCCTCCTCCGAAATCCCATTCGGCTCTCGCCGGCAAGTGTAAGCCGCTCCTTCAGGCATTGTCAAGGACAGGCCTTTACAGGCCTTGCCTTTTTTATTAGACTGAATGTCAGGGAGGCTATGGTTTTCCGGATAAAATGATGAACGCCCCAAGTCTTGACTATCCGGTCGTCACCCTGGACAACCGCGTGCTTCTCCCCGCCGGAACCAGGCTGACTCCGGAAACCCTTCTGGAATTGATCGCATCCAACTCGGACGCGCCCTATCGAAAGCTGCCTTTCCTGGGGTTCGACGACATCCATAAGGATATCGTCCTTCTTCTCTATGAACCCCCCTATTCCCGAATTTTCCGGGAGGAGGAACAGCGCTTCGCCCTGGGTCTCATGGGAAAAATGCACGTGATCACACCCGTTCTGGATGTCATCGCTCATCTCAAGGCATGTGATTCCTACACCTATCGGCACCTGCTCATGGTCTTCGCCTTGTCGACGATCCTGGTCCGGGACCTGATGACGAAATCCGAAGACTGGATCGCCGAAGCCATGGCCGGAACCCTCCACGATATCGGGAAAATCTGCATTCCTCTCAACGTCCTGAAAAAGACTCAACCTCTGTCCAGAACGGAAAAAAACATCCTCGAGCATCACGCCCTGGCCGGTTTTGTGCTTCTCAGTTATTACCTGCGCAACCCCCGGAGTTTCCCGGCCCGGGTCGCCGCTGAACATCATGAACGGCGGGACGGATCCGGCTATCCCCTGGGAATCCCCCTGAAAAACAGGATGGTCGAAATCATCGCCGCCTGCGACGTTTATGACGCGCTGCTTTCTCCCCGGCCGTACCGGCCGACTCCCTATAACAACCGGACGGCCCTCGAAGTGCTCACGGATATGGCCGGGAGCGGAAAGCTGAGCTTGGAAGTCGTTCAGGCCCTGGTTGCGCATAACCGCAAGGACCGCCCCGGTTTCCGGGATTGCGTGGTTTCCGCCGAGAAACGGGGAATCCCGCCGCCGGACAACCTCTACGGAACCGTCGCGGAAGATTGACGGCGTCCGAAGCGGGGCTAGCGCCCCTTCGCACGCTTCCGCCGCCGACGGACATACCACCAAATTGCAAGGGAAGCCGGCCGCTTTTTTTGCTATAATCGATACTTCGCATGTCATGAATATTTATTGAAAGGCGGACTCATGAAACAACGCGCGCTTCTTCTCGCCATCATCGCGATTTTTCTTTTTTCCTCGGCGGGCGCTCCGAAAAGCCAACCCGCGGCGCAAGCCGGCGGCGATCCCGTCATTGAAAAGATCATCGAACTCGGCACGACCGACAACCGGGTCATGCTCTGGAGCGATATCGCCGCCAACCGTTTCGGCGGCCGGGAGTCGGGCACAAACGCCTACAACGACGCCGCCGAATGGGCGGCCCGGCAGTTCGCCCAGTGGGGGCTCGAAGTCGAACTCGACGAGGCCGGAGAAGTGCCCGTTGGTTTCAACCGCGGGCCCTGGTTCGGGAAAATGGTCGTCCCGGCGGAAAAAACGCTCTTTTTCGGAACCCCCAGCTTCACGGCCGGGACAAAAGGCGTTCAGAGAGGACCGGTCGTCGTCCTGAAGGCCGATCCGTTCTCCATTCCGGGCCGGAACGCAATGCCCGAACAGGTCGAAAAGAAGCGCACCGCCGTCGAGGAGGCTATCGCCGAGGTCCGCGCCGACCCGGCCGCATTCAAAGGCGCCTGGGTCCTGATAGCCGGAGAAAACTCGGGATTCGCCCGCGACGGCCGCCGGAACACCCCGGAGTACGCCGACTCTCAATTGATGCCTCCGCTCACCGCGACGCTTCTCGAGGCCGGCGCTCTCGGCACCATCCAGTCGTCGAAGACCATGCCGTTCCGGATGATGGACGGCTTCGTCGAATCCTGGGACAAGCTCCCCGACCTGCCGGACATCAAGCTGGCCGAGGACCAATTCAACGAAATCAAGGCTCTCGTCGAGAAGGGCGAGCGGGTCGAGCTCGAGTTCGATATCCGGAACTGGTTCAAGATGGGGCCGGTCAAATTCCATAACGTCGTCGCGACTCTCCGGGGCAGCGAATATCCCGATGAGCACGTCGTCCTCGGCGGCCATTTCGACTGCTTCAGCACCGCAACCGGGGCCGTCGATGACAGTTCCGGATTCGCGCCGGCCATGGAGGCCGTCCGGCTGATCCGGGAGGCCGGCGGACGGCCGAAGAGATCCATCACCGTCATTCTTTTCGCGGCCGAGGAGATCGGACTGGTCGGCTCGCAGGCCTGGCTGAAAAACCGCCCCGGGATCGCACCGCGGATCCCGATGATGATCAACCGGGACGGCAGTCCGAGCGCCATCACCGGCGCAGTCGTCCCCGAAACCTGGCTCGACGATTTCCGGACAATCACGGCGCCCCTCGAGACGCTCAACCCGAAGTGGCCCTTCCGGCTCGAAAGGGGTCTGCCGCGGGTCCGCGCGACACGTCCGGCCGGAACGGACTCGTCGTCGTTCGAAATGGAGGGCGTCCCGACACTCCGCTTCCGGACCCAGACGGATTACACCTACACCCGCGCCTGGCATACGCTTTACGACCTTTACAACGAGCTCGTTCCCTATACGGAACATCAGCGGCACACCGCGCTCGTGACGGCCGTCGTCGCCTACGGCGCGGCGAATCTCGAACCGCCTCTGCCGAGGGAAGGCGTCTACCTGGCCGACGGCCTTTACGCCGAAATCAGTTTCGCGGACGCCGAAGCGCCGATCCAAATCACCGTCGATCTCGATTTTAAAAACGCACCTCTCCAGACGGCGAACTTCATCCGCATCATTGAAGGCAAGAGCGAGGACCGGCCGGGCGGCGGCGCCGGACAGCGCCCCGGAGGACCTCCGGGCGCAGGGCCGAGGCCCGAAGTCCCGCCCATTGGAACGATCGAGATCCGGGACGGCCTTGTCGCCGGGCTCATTGTCTCCGACGCTCAGAAATCCATGGCCGTGACCGAGCTGGCGCTCACCGCGAATCCGGCGACCCAACACGACGCCGCGGGCGTTCTGGGTGTTTCCGGCCCAAACGCCTTTCACCTGACGCTCGGGGCGCGCACCGACCTCGACGACAAAACGACCGCGATCGGACGGACGATCGCCGGGCTCGATCTCCTGAAGACCTTGAAGACGGGAGACGCGATCCGCAGCATCCGCATCGTCCGCGTGGGACAGGCGGCGCAGGATTTCAAGACGGACGACGAGACGTTTCGTAAGCTGCTCGACGCAGGGAAATAGGGGCCGATGAAACGGATAAACGGGAGCGGCCGCATTATCGCCGGACTCATGGTCTGCCTGGCCCTGACCGTCTCTCCCCTTTTGTCTCTCCCGCCCGGAGACGGAGACATGGGAGGCGCGGGCCATCGGGCGGGCGGAGAGACACCCGCGGACATTCCGCGAACCGGAGATCCGAAGGGTGAAACGGCGGCCGCCGAGGACGGACAGCCAGCGAAAAAACCCGTCGTCGATCGCGATGCGCCGGCTCTCCTGAGACTGGGGCCGATTCTCTTCTACGACACCGACGCCGGTCTGGGATACGGCGGCCGGATCTTTCTGCGGAGCGCCCTGCGTTTCACGGAATCCTTCGATCTTCTCGTCTATCATACGGACAAGGGCGACCGCCGCATCCGGTTCGCCGCATCCTGGCCCGATGCCGAATTGAGGCGGGGGAAAACCTATCCCTTCGCCTTCGACCTCCTCTACGACTTCGAAAAGACGGCCGAAACCGCCTTTTTCGGCGTGGGCGGCGGATCGAAGTTCGAGGACCGGGAATTCTACGTCCGGGAGCCCTCGGAAATCTCCGCCGTTTTCAGCCACGGCCTCTCGGCTCGAACGCATGTCCGTTTCGGATGGCGCTACCGGAGCGTCGTGAATTCGGAGTTTTCTCCGGATTCGCATCTGGCCGTCCGGCCGCCGGCTTCCAACGCCTCCAAAGCGGCCTGGCCCTCATATTTCGTCGGGTTCGTTTACGACAGCCGGAACAGCGTCATCCATCCCTCCGGCGGCATTTTCGCGAACGTGGAAATCGACCGCGCGCCCGGCCTTGAGGGCGAAAGCATCTCTTTTGTGAAGCTCGGCGCCCGGTTCCGCTATTTCAAGGTCCTGCTGCAACCGCGGACGATTCTCGCCGTACGCATCTGGGGCCAAACCCTTTTCGGAACAAACCTTCCCGTTCAAACTCTTCTGACTCTCGGCGGCCGGGACACGCTGAGGGGCTCGGCACGATTCCGCTTTTTGGACCAAACCTTCCTGCTTCTGAACACGGAACTTCGAATCCCGGTCTACCGGCGGATCGGAGCGATCCTGGGGCTTGATGCCGGCAGGGTCTGGGCCTCTCCCGGGAAAATCGATGGGCGCGGCTGGACAGTGAATCCAGTCTTCGGCCTGCGCTTCATCGCCGACGACTTTGTCGTCCGGGCCGACGTCGGCCTCGGCCGCGACGGGACCGGTCTCTACCTCACCGCCGGCCACATGTTCTAGCCTTAAATTTCTCTTAAGACCGTGGGATCAAGCCGGAAAAACCCCGACATGGTAAAGGCTTCCGCGGGACGCAGGGGGGATCCCGGAGCAAGCCGTCGGAGGGTTGAGCGGGCACGGATCCTCGACTGCAAGTCGAGGAGAGCGAAACCCGGGAACCGGGACTGTACGCAGGCCGAAATTGCCGTTCAGGCAAGGAGCAGATTGCGAAGGCGTAGCATGTCTACGTCAAGCAGGCTGCGACGATGTCGGAATGGTGAGATCGGCATGCCCAAAGGGCGAAAACTCCCGATAAGAAGCAAGAATGAAAACCAGGAGTTTTCGCGTACGGTCCCGGAGCTGGGGTGGACGGGCAATGCCGGGGCCCGGATGCGTCTTGAGAAGGGATTCCCCCGAGTCCGAAGAGAGGAAGCCGCAACGAGTTTCCCGGCTTGACCGACGGGCTCTCCGTCCGTTATGATTCGGCCGGAGGCGCAAAATGGACTACGAAAAGCTGGGTGTTTTTTATCTCGGACGGCCCTACGACATGGCCGCCAAGGAAAATCAGGAGGGACTCATCCTCTATGACTCCAAGAACCTGACGACTCACGGCGTCTGCGTCGGTATGACCGGATCAGGCAAGACCGGGTTGTGCATCGCCCTTCTCGAAGAAGCGGCCATCGACGGCATCCCGGCCATCGTCATCGATCCCAAGGGGGACATGCCCAACCTGCTTCTGACCTTTCCCGAACTTCAGCCCGAGGACTTCCGTCCCTGGATCAACGAGGATGACGCCCGCAAGAAGGGAATGACTCCGGACGACTTCGCCCGGAACCAGGCCGATCTGTGGCGCAAGGGTCTCGCCACCTGGCAGCAGGACGGCGAACGCATCCGCAGACTGAGACAGGCGGCCGACTTCGCCGTCTATACGCCCGGAAGCACGGCCGGACTTCCCGTGTCCATCCTCAAATCCTTCGCCGCACCCTCGGCCGCCGTGATCGAAGACGAGGAAATCCTGAGAGACCGCATCACCTCGACGGCGAGCAGCCTTCTAGGCCTCATCAAAGTCGACGCCGATCCCATCCGGAGTCGCGAACACATCCTGATTTCGACCATCCTCAACGAGGCCTGGCGGCACGGACGCGACCTCAGCCTTGAAGGCCTTATCCACGGCATCCAGACGCCGCCCGTCCAGCAGGTCGGTGTCATGAACCTCGAATCGTTCTTCCCCTCGAAGGACCGGTTCTCCCTGGCCCTCCAGCTCAACAACCTGCTCGCCGCACCCGGATTTTCGGCCTGGCTCCAAGGCGAATCCCTGGACATCGGAAGCCTGCTCTATACGCCGTCCGGCAAACCAAGAATCGCCGTTTTCTCGATCGCCCATCTCGGCGATGCCGAACGGATGTTCTTCGTCTCGCTTCTCCTCAATCAGATTCTGAGCTGGACCCGGTCTCAGCCGGGGACGTCCAGTCTCCGGGCCCTTGTCTATATGGACGAGATCTTCGGGTTTTTCCCGCCCGTCGCCAACCCTCCGTCCAAGGCGCCCATGTTGACCCTCCTCAAGCAGGCCCGGGCCCACGGCGTCGGCATCTTACTGACCACTCAGAATCCGGTCGATCTGGACTATAAGGGTCTGTCGAACACAGGCACCTGGTTGATCGGCCGCCTCCAGACGGAGCGCGACAAAATGCGGGTTCTCGACGGATTGGAAGGCGTCGCGGCCTCCCAGAGCTCACGGTTCGACCGTAAAGGCATGGAGCAGACGCTGGCCGGCCTGGGAAGCCGTGTGTTCCTCATGCACAACGTCCATGACGACGGGCCGTCGATCTTCCAGACCCGCTGGTGCATGTCTTATCTCCGCGGACCGATGACACGAAACCAGATCAAGGTCTTGATGGACGAGAAGAGAGCGGCGACGGCCACCGCTGATTCGAAAGCCCAAGAAACGTTACAGGCGCCTCCTGTTTCCGCACAGGCCGCAACAGCTTCGACCGCCTCCGCCAAACCGTTATCATCAATTCATGATGCCCAGGCTATGACCGCTTCGGCACCCACAGGGACACCTCCGGCCAGAACTCCTGCAGCACCCCCGATGGATAGGAAAATTCGGCTCATGTTGCCCCCAGATATAAAACAGTTTTTTATTCCCGTAAGGGGTCCTCTCGGTCACGGCGAGACTCTTGTCTATGAACCCCGGGTCCTGGCCAACGCCCAGATCGGCTTTTCCCACCCCAAGACGGGAATCCGCACCGTCAGAGAAGAGATCCTAGCAGCCCCAGTGACAGCAGAACCTCTCCCCGTCAATTGGCACAAGGCCTTTAAAATCGAATTCCCCCTGACCGACTTGAAGAAGCCACCAGCGGACCAGGCCGCCTTTATGGATGTACCGTCAATCGCCGCCTCACCCAGGAATTACGATGTCTGGGCCAGAGAACTCGCCGATTGGCTTTACCGGAACCAATCGATCAAGATTTTTCACAGTGCTGACTTCAAATTGGCTTCCGAGCCCGGCGAGTCCGAGCGGGATTTTCGGATCCGGCTTCAGCAGTCGGCCCGGGAACAGCGTGACGCCCTGCTGGACGCCTTGAGGAAGAAATACGCAACACGGCTTGCAACTCTCCAAGACCGCGTGCGGCGGGCCGAACAAACCGTCGACACAAGGGCCCGACAGGCGGGACAACAGAAAGTTCAGACTATGATCTCGCTGGGCTCGACAGTTCTCAGCTCCATCCTCGGCCGAAAAGCCGTCAGCATGTCTACCGTCGGCCGGGCGACGACGGCCGCCCGGGGCGCCGGACGTTATTCGAGAGACAAACAGAGCATCACCGCAGCCAAGGAGAACCTGGAGATCCTCCGTGGACGGCTTCATGACCTCGAAAGTTCAATTGAGGCTGAGGCCGACGCCCTGGCTACACGGACAGATCCCATGACCAAGGAGCTCGAAACTCTGGAGGTGCGTCCCTTCCGAAAAAATATCGCGGTGCCGCTGATCGCCCTGGCCTGGATGCCCTACCGTAAAAGCGCCGACGGGTTCGCGTTTCCGGCCTGGGAATAGCGCCCGCTATCCGATCGTCAGACGGTTGCGGCCGGCCCGATCTGCGCCGCCGGGCGTCGCCGGCCAGAGCGCGCGAAAGACCGCGGAGGCGATCTTGATGTCCTGGACGGCCACTCCGGTCAAGTCGACGATCGTGATCTGGCTTTCCGATGTCCGGCCTTTTTCCCGCCCCGAAATAACCGCTCCCAATTCCAGACAGCGATCTTCCGTGATATGACCCGATTCGAGGGCCTTGTGGATCTCCCCCCGCAGCCGGCATTGGGACAGGCTGTCCGCCACGACGACATCGGCGCGGGCCAGAATTTCCGAATCGAGTTCCTGCTTGTCCGGCGTGTCCGAGCCGACGGCGGTGATATGGGTTCCCGGTCTCAGGTCGGCGGCCGAGAGAAGGGGTGTTTTTGACGGTGTGGCCGTGACAACTAGGTTGCAGGACTTCAGGATGGCCGATGCGTCCGCCGTGGTTTCCACGGAAAAACCCCGGGTTTCCATCTCCCGCCGGTAGGCCTCGAGCTCATCCGGAAGAGGGCCCCAGACCAGGACGTCCCGGCAGTCCGAGATGCGCTTCAGTTCTTCAAGCTGGAGCCGGGCCTGCACTCCCGCGCCGACGATACCAATGCGCTCGACCCTTCGCGGCGCGAAATACTTGGCCGCGACGGACCCCGCGACGGCGGTTCGGACATCGGTCAGATACCCCTCGTCCAGAAGGATGGCGGCGGATTCGCCGGTGTCCTGTTTGAAGAGAAGCATGCAGCCGTTGCCCGACGGCAGGCCCAGGGCGGGATTGCCGTAGAAGCCCGAGGCAATCTTGATCACATAGAGATCCTCTCCGGAAATGTACCCCGACTTGATGTGGACTTCCCCTTTATCCAAAATCAGCTCGCCGACCGGGGGAACAACCGCCCGGCCCTGGGAATAGGCCACGAAGCCCTCCTCGATGGCCGGGAGAAGATCCAGGGACGAAAGAACGCTCCGGATCTCGGCTTTTGTCGCGATCTTCATCCTTTTTTGATTTCCAGGATCAGGTCGCTGATCCGGCCGAGAGCGGGCGTCAGGTAATCATGAGGCAGACCGTAGCTGATGCGGACAAAGCGATCCAGGCCGAAGTGTTCGCCCGGCACGATGAGCACTCTTTTCTCCTCCCGCAGCCGCTCGGTGAACTCCGTGGAGGAAATGTCCAGGCGGTACTTCACGAAGGCGATCGCCGCGGCCCGGGGCGGCGCGGCGCTCAGGATTTCGCCGTGCGTGTTCATCCATTCCTGCAGAACGGGGTAGCCCCGGCGGATGAAGTTGCGGGCACGCTGGATGAGGCGGGGCCGGACGCGAGGGGACAGGGCATAGGCGGCCAGGTGGTTGGAAAGCATCGTGGCGCTCAGGGTCAGGTATTCGTGCCTCGCCCAGAGTTCGTCGATGACCTCGACCGGGCCGACGGCCCAGCCGATCCGAAGGCCGGGAAGGCCGTAGGACTTGCTCAAGCTGCCGACAGCCAGGACCTTGTCGTATTTTCCGTAAAAAGAAGGCGTTTGATCATCCGTCAGGCGCTCGGCTCCGGCATACACTTCATCGGCCAGGATCCAGGCCTCCGCCCGGCGGGCCGCTTCGACGACAGCCTCCATCTCTTCGCTCGTCAGGATATTGCCCGTCGGATTGTTCGGGTTGCAGACCGCAATCAATTTGGTCTTGGCGGTCACCGCGGTCTTCAATCCGTCGAGATCGAGGGCCCAGCCGGTTTTCTCGTCCAGGGAGAAGGTCTTCAGATGGAGATTCAGATTCTTGGCCAGCCCCCAGATCTGCATGTAGTTGGGCAGCATGACCGCGATCTCGTCCCCGGCCGAAAGCAGGCCCCAGAGGATGTCGTAGTTGGCCTCGATGGCCCCGACGGTCACAAGAACGTTTTCCGGGCCCGCCCCGGGATAGAGGGCGGCGATATTCCGGCGGAGCTCCGGAATGCCGTTGGCATGGGCGTAGTCCATTTCGAGCGAAAGCAAGCCGTTCAGCTCGTCCGGGTCGTCCTGAATCAGCTCTTTCAGGGTCAACGGGTGAACCCCGCTCTCCGACAGGTTGTAGTCAACCGCCTTCTCGAACTTCGACATCATCCGTTCCATCACGAAAGGTTGAAATTTGGACATGGTTCGTACCTCCTTCATTAAGGTGACATCGGCGGCGTCTTGGCCCGCCCGCCCATGATCGGGTGGCGTTCGAAGGGACGATTCCGGTCGAAGAGATACCGGTATGTCGCCGACGTCCGATAATTCATGGCCCCCAGGTTTTCGCAGACGTGGAGCATACGGGGGTTGAAGTCGCCGATCCAGGTCAGAACGAGATCGCGGTAAAGACCGGGGGCGGCGATGCGCTTTTCCGTGTGGACGACCATGGCCGCCTCGACGCCCTTTCCCTGGAACTCGCGGACCACGCCGAAGGTGATTCCGGTCATGGTCCTTACGGCCCGGCGCCGTTTGTGCCACAGGAACTTGAGCTTGCCGAGAAGATTGAGATTGCCGTCAAGATGTTTGAAAATCCCATTGAGCTCGGGAAGGTTGATGAAAAACCCGACGGGCCGATCCTTGTGATAGGCGAAAAGCATGATCCTGCGGTCCATGACCGGAGCCATGGCCCGGGTGATCTTGAGGGCGGCTTCGGCGCTCATCGGGCGGTACTCCTCATGATCCGTCCAGGCGTCATTGTAGACCGCACGGAAATCCTCGGCGATCCTTTCAATGGACAATCCCCGCCCGTCGCGGACCTCGAAGCCGGGTTCGGCGGCCAGCCGGTCGAGCTTGGCGTAGAAGACGGGCTGGGCCGGCACGCTCAGCGATCGCTTGAAGAAAAGCTGTTTGTAGTAGATGCGGAAGCCGTAATCCTCGAGAAGCCGGCGGTAATAGGGCGGATTGTAATTCGCCCCATAGACGGGCGGGTCGGTGAAGTTTTCGATGAGAAGCCCCCAGAACATATTGCGCGAGCCCAGGTTGACCGGTCCTTCCATGGCCTCCATGCCCTGATCCTCAAGCCAGTCGCGGGCGGTGTCGAGCAGAAGTCGCGAGGCCGCGGCGTCGTCGATGCATTCGAAAAAGCCCATGCCGCCGGCGGGAAACTTCCCGGCCCGGGCGGTTGCCGGATTGATGAAGGCGGCGATCCGCCCCGCGGCGCTGCCGCCGGTATCGTAAAGAACCCAGCGCCGGGCCGCGCCGGCCTCCAGAAGCTTGTTTTTCCCGGGGTTGAAAACCTTCTCGACATCCTGCTTGAGATGGGGGATCCAGTTGGCGTCGCCTTTGTAGATCCGTCGCGGCAGGCGATGCCAGTCGTGCAAAGGTCTTCCTTTTTCGACGGAGATCAGCCGCATTCCGTCGCTCTTCTCGTCCGGCAATTCCCTCATTCTTCGATCCTGAGAATGCGATAAGTATCTCATTCTACAAGGGAGCGTGCAAGCCCTGAAAGTGATATAATCGGGCGCATGAACATGCCCGGCGTGGTAACCCGCGTCCGGCAGGCCGCCAAACGCCTGCCTCTCATGCCCCGCACCTTCGCCCTCGTCTGGAACGCGGCTCCGGGCTGGAACCTGCTCTGGCTGATTCTCCTGGCCGTGCAGAGCGTCATTCCCGTCGGCATCGTCACACTGACCCGGCTTCTGGTCGACGGTCTGGCGGAAGCGATCGGCGGCGGCCTCGGCTGGGACAACATCCGCGGCCCGGTCCTTGTCGCGGCGGCCATGGGCGGCTTGCAGCTTCTGAGCATGGGGCTTCAGGGTGTGACCGGTTGGGTGACCACTATTCAGGGTGAAATCGTCCGCGATGTCCTGACCCGGCGGCTTCACGCCCAATCCATCGCCCTCGATTACCGGCACTACGAAGATCCGGATTTCTATGACCGGCTTCACCGGGCCCGGGCCGGAGGCGCCGATCTGCCGTTGGCCCAGGTGACGGCCATGGGCAGCATGCTCCAAAGCAGCCTGACGCTTGTGGCCATGACGGCCGTTCTTCTTCGCTACGGTCCCTGGGTGCCTCTGGCGCTCCTCATCGGCACGGCGCCGACACTGTTCATCGTTATCCGGAACAGCCGACGCCTGTACCGGTGGTCGCGGGAGTCGACACCGGAGCAGAGGCGGGTCTGGTATTACGACTGGCTGATCACCGCCCGGGACAATGCCGCCGAGCTCCGCCAGTTCGGGCTGGGAGAGTATTGGAAACGGCTCTATGAACAGCATCGCATCAAGCTCAGGAAGGAGCGTTTGTCGCTCGCCAGGCGTCAGGCGGCCGGCCAGTTCACCGCCGGGGCAATGGGAATGGCTGCGGGTGGAGCGGCTCTGGCCTGGATGGGCCGCGGAGCCATGCGGGGAGCGCTCAGTCTCGGCGACATCGCTCTCTTCGCCCAGGCTTTCAACCAGGGTCAATCCCTCATCCGATCCCTTCTGCAGAACTCGGGGCAGATGTACACGAACCTGCTCTACTTGGGAGATTTCTTCGAATTTCTCGAACTTGTCCCCGCCGACGGAAACGGAAAAGATCTGAAGCGGGATCCTGAGAATGAAAGGAATGGGGCAACCTCTCGTAATTTGCGGCCGGTCGAACTGCGGCTGGAAGGGATCGCCTTCACCTATCCCGGCTCGAAGACGCCGGCCGTCAACGACCTGTCCCTCGACATCGCGGCCGGAAAAATCACCGCCGTCGTCGGCGAGAACGGCGCGGGCAAGAGCACGCTCATCAAGCTCCTGACCCGGCTTCATGAACCGAGCGAGGGGCGGATTTTCTGGAACGGACGGGACATTCGCGATATCCCCCCGGATGAAATCCGGAAACGGACGGCCGTTCTGCTGCAAAACCCGATGCATTATCAGGAAACGGTCGGGACCAACATCCGGCTCGGCAGGCTGGAGGCCGGATCGGAAGATGTGCGCGAGGCCGCCCGGGCCTCGGGGGCGTCCGAGTTCGTGGAGCGACTGCCCCGTGATTACGAGACCCAGCTCGGCCGGATGTTCGAGGGCGGGGTCGACTTGAGCATCGGGGAATGGCAGAAACTGGCTCTGGCCCGGGCCCTGGCCCGGCCGGCCGAAATCTTCCTGCTCGACGAACCGACAAGCGCCCTCGACGCCTGGGCCGAGTCCGACTGGTACACCCGGCTGCGACGGGCGCTCGGCGGACGGACGGCGCTTATCATCACTCACCGCCTGACGACGGCCCAGCGGGCCGACCGGGTTTACGTCATGACCGGCGGCCGGATCGTGGAGTCAGGAACTCCCGAAGCGCTTCTTGCATCCGGCGGGCGATACGCCGAAGCCTGGGCGAGCCAGACCAAGTCATTCGAACCGGTTCCCTCTATCGAGACTTGACCCGCCGGCCCCGGAATCCGAGATCCTTATTTCGCCATCTTGTCAAGCTTCTCCGGGATGGCCAGGACGGCACGGAAAAGATCCACGATCAGGTGACTCAAGGCAAAGAAAATGTAACCGGCAAAAGGCAGAAGGGCGAAGACGAGCACCAGGGGAGCATGCTGCTGGATTTTCGCCCAGGACATCATGGCCTTTAGGTCATTGCCGAACAATCCGATTCCGTCGATCAGCATAAACGCCGTGAAGATCAGGATCCCCACTCCGAACACAACGGGAACCAGACAAATCAGCGCCTTCAGAAAATAGGTGATGATTCCCAGGGCTTCCTGGCCGGCCGACGATTCCTTAACGATTTCCATGGTGATGGTCCGGGGATGGAAGGTGGCCATGGCGAGAAATTCCAGCAGAATAAAGGCGCCCAGTCCGCTTAAAAAGGGCATCAGGCTTCCGGTCCGCACGGCGATAACGATCGAAACGACCAGTGCGACAACACCCAGAATGGCCACGAGAAATGCCACGCATTCCAGAAAAGCCTTCGATGCCAGGCGACTGGGATTGTTCTGGATCAGGGTTCGACCGGCCCCGAGAAAGCGCTGGGCCGTGAACTGGACGACGAATACAAGAAGAACCCACACGATGCCGATAAGAAAGGAATCGAACTTGTTGATGCGGATGGTATAAATCAGGGAAAAGAGGAATCCCAACCCGGCCGCCGCAACCAGTGACCAATGGCCGATGCGCCCCGCCCAGAGCGTGGCGAAATCAAAGACTTTTTCACTGAGGATTCCCTGCAGCCGCACATACGCCTTTTCCAGGATCCTCACACCGAAAAGGTTCATTTCCGCGGCGACGGCGCCTTCTTTTTTTCTGCTCATAGGACCCTCCTTAAAAAATTCGCTTTTTTATTAGGACATATTTTCGTTTTCTTCACAAGCCGCATGATAAATAAGAATTTTTTCAAACTGAAGGAAATTGATAAACCGCGATTTATGAATAAGACGCTCTCGCCCATAACCTGCGGACCCTGTGGGGCTCATTCCGGACGGCTGCCGGCTGATGGCCGTCGCCAAGTCCAACGCCTAAGGCCACGGGCTCTACGATTTCGTCCCGGCCGTCGATCAGCTGGGGGCGGACTGGCTGGGCGTCGATTCCATCGTCGAGGCGGCGACGCTCCGCGAAATCGGGATCGAAAAACCCATTCTCGTTCTCGGATACACGCTTCCGGCCCCGCCTGTTTATCGGCGGCCGCCGCCGCACTTGACATCGCCCGCGGGCCGGAATATCGTCATTGATATGGTCAGGATGAGAATGCACGCCGATTTCGAACGCGCCCCAGGTCCAGGACGGAAGAGGCACATTATTGTACTGGAGGTTTTAAGAATGAAAAAGCCCAAACGCTTACCGCTTACCGCAGCAAGACTTCCGTTGATGTTCAGCATGGTTGTGCTCTTGATGGTGGGGACTGCTTTCGGCGCAAGTGCGGGAACAGTTGTCAATGGCACCCTCGGCGACGTCCGCCTTATTACCGGCGACGTACTCGAGCTTGAGTTCTCAAACCCGGTTTTAAACGATGCCGACGCGCAGGCAACATTTGACATTCTTATCGACGGCAAAGAAGTTGAATGGGAATATCTTTCCTATTTCGCTTTCGGAGACTATGCCGATAAACCTGTTGTTAACGTTCGCTTGAAAAACGCACTGGACATCGGCCAAATCCGCGCCAGATGCCGCGAAAGCGACGCAAACGCCGAATATGACCGTACGGAAGACACCGTCGGACCTCTTGCCGCGTCAAAAATTGCCGTCAAGGCCGGCGAGACGACAAAGGTTCCGACATGGCACTCTTTCTATCTTGAAAGATCTCAGGGTTATATGTCCAGATTCTGGACCCATGCTTCGCGCAAGGCCGGAAACGGCAATGAAATGTCTGTTCTTGGCGACGAACTTGAGAACTTCGGCGGAGATAAGTACGATTTCACAGATGCCGAACAGCCCAAGTATACGGACGAATATGTGGCGAGAATGGTCGGCGAAGGAACAAACAAACTCCTTGGCCGCGCCGAATACATGTCTCTGCCGATGATTTATGCGGGTTACACCGCCTTAATCGTAGGCCCGACTCAGTCAGTTTATGAAGCGCCCGAATACCGCGAACTTTATAAACACGGCGAAACCACGGATACTTTCACCCGCAAAATGATTAAAGCCACCGAAGTTCCCGGTAACTTTAACCCCGAAACGGGCAAATATGTCAAGCCTTACATCGTCGGAACATCCGACGACATTATGCGCCATGACGCACCTATCAAGGCTGACGGAACCCCCGCCGGGAATAACGAAGAATCCGCCCGTCCGAGATCAGACCATTTCTATTTCGGTGAAGCGTTCTTCGACATCGCCTATGAGCTTGCGGTCGTCCAGGGCAGCCGGAAATATCCATTGACGGCGCTCAACAAATCGGACGATTACCGCTTTGACATTCACCTTCAGGAAGCTTATGACAAAGCTAAAAAAGCCGGGATGTGGCCGGGAACGAAAATGATGAAAAGCGTCAAAGACTATTATGTTTACGGCGCGATGGCGTTCCAGGAATTTATTCCCGAAACTCAGCAATTCGAGTCGGAGTCATTCCCCATCAACACACGTATGGAAATCTATGACTATGACTATCCGCTTTATTGGGCGTTATCCGGTATCCACGGAAAATGGTGCTATTGGGCGGGTAAAGGCGCGGGACAAACCTCCAGCGGCTCCACTGACGGATCTAAAGTCAATACTCCGTGGTGGTGGAGAAATCAGCCGGATAATTTCGGCCTTCCCGAAACGTCCGACGGCACAAAGGGTGTCGCTTATGAACCTCTCAAGATTGAGAAAGCTGAAGTCGTATCCAAAAATGAGGTTCATGTTTACTTTAACCGCGAAATAAGCACCATCAGCGCGGTCATGCAAAACAGCGGCAGCGAAACGGCGGTGACAAGCTCCAACTTCAAGATCTATCTTGACGGCAAGGAAGTCCCTTTCACCTCGGTCGTAACGGAAAGAGGGTATTTCTGGAAAGGCATCCGCTTAGTCGCCGCAGAGAGATATCTGGATGCCAATAAACGTTGGAGTCACGGAAATTATACGGATTTGGACAACGGCAGGCCTTATGGTCTCGCGTTCCAGGGCTTTACGCAGAAGGACATTGATGAGCGCAAGATTGATAACGGCGGCTGGATTGCCAACGACCAGCCTGTCGGCGAGAACGCCCTTGACATGGGGACTTATGTTGGTCTTGAAGACGCCATCAGAGATTACGGAGCGGGTCTTGCAGGCAAGGTTGAGGTGGCGTATGTCGGCGGGGGCGACGATGTTCTGGACTGGGACGGCAACGAGCTTGCGAAGGGCAAAGTGAATGCCGAATTCAAACCGTGGATCGGTCATGTTTACAGATCCGCTCTTACAGGCGTTTACATTTACCTCGACACCGCGGTGGCCGAAGAACCTTACTATATGTATACACGCGCGGGTGACAAACAGCCTACTGCGAAAGACGTCGCCATGGCAGCGGGACATCAATATGAGACCCTCCTGACCAACAACAGCCGCAAAACCTATCCGACCAGCTCAGGCGGAGCGGACTTTGACAAGGCGTTCGCTACGGGCAGCGGTGACAACCCAAGCTTCATCCATACCGAGGGCAACTCAAACAGAGCCACAGCTTATTCTTGGAACAACGGAACGGTCACGGTGGGCGCGCAAAGCTTCACCAACGGTCCGGTCACTTATGACAATCCAGGCCAAAGAATCGCTGACGGATTTACACGGCAGAGCGGCGGTATGAAGATTGCCGCGGGTTCTATCATGGGGCATCATAACGGAAGGCAGCCGGACTCCAGCTCTTTGGGCGGCAACGACGTCGGCGAAAGCCTTCGTGTCGAAGGCTGGGGCGGACGTCGGTTCCAGTCCGAGGACGTCGGCGTCCTCAGAGACTATAATTTAAGCCGATACAGAAACGAGTCCCTCGTATTTCACGAAGGCGGACACGGCGTTGACAGCGCTTTACCGATCTACGCCCAAAACATCTATAATGACGTGACCGCGGCCTACGTGACCGCCATAGCTCCCGAAAATGGCCTCAGATATCACAGCGTTGACGGCGTGGCGGTGTACATCGGCAAAAGAGGCGAATATATTGCAACGGGCAATACGTTCTTCCACGGCACCATGCGTGAACAGTTCGAGGGCAAAATTGACCCGACCTGGACGCCTATCTCCAACAGGTATGAATGGAACCGTTATGATCCGTACGGTGTTGAGGCGTTTAAGAGAATGTATGACAACGGCGACCTTAACCTCTGGTACGGAAGCAAAACGAATATGGGTGACCCGGCTTACAGAGTTCTTCTGGAAGACTGGGAGCTCCTCAGAGATCTCGGACAGACCGACCCGGACTACGAATTCGCCAAGGATTGGGACGATGAGAACGACTTGCTTGCCTGGGGCCTGGGCGTACCCGCAATCGCGAGAGAAAATCCTTACACCGGCTGGAAAAACCCGTTGGTCAAATGGGTCTCCTACAGCTCTCCGTCCATCTGGGATATCGAGCCTTATAAAGAGCCGACCAGAACCGACTGGCGCAAGGATATCAAATTTGACTTTGACGGCGGGCATCCTTATTACCCCGGCCCGGTCAGCGATGAATTCCCGAACGGCGAACAGATGTTTGTGAACCTGATTCATCCGTTCCTTACAGAGGATGGCGTTCCCATGCCCGCCAGACCCGCTGAAATTGCGGCTCTCATTGCTCCGGTTGAGGCCGGGATCGTTGCAGGATCACTCCGGATGGTCAGCAAGGTTGTTTTCGAGTTCGAACTTGAAGACGTCAACGGCGAAATAAACATGAATAACGCCATGACCACATTCGGTCTCACGGTTGACGGCGCGAAGACACACTTCTATTTCTGGAAGTTCGATGCGCAACCCGGTGGCCACGCCAAAGTTCAGCTTCGTCTTGAGTGGCCAGTTGAAGACCCGACACTCGAACTCACCGTTATTAAAACCGGCCGGACCGTGACCTCTCCCCGACGCTGAGTGAAGCTCAGCTGACGTTCGCGGCGGAGAAGCCTCATGATGAATGGCTGCCGGTTTTTTGTTGAAGCCGCGCCGCCGATCGGGTAAAATCGCGGTCATGACGGACATCGGCGTCGACCGGCAGCGGCTGCGGACCTGGATCGAACTCGACAGGGACGCGATCGCCCACAACCTCCGCGTTCTGCGGGGGCTCCTTCCGGACGGCTGCCGGCTGATGGCCGTCGCCAAATCCAACGCCTACGGCCACGGGCTTTACGATTTCGTCCCGGCCGTCGATCAACTGGGGGCGGACTGGCTGGGCGTCGATTCCATCGTCGAGGCGGCGACTCTCCGTGAGATCGGAATCGAAAAACCCATTCTCGTTCTCGGATACACGCTTCCGGCCCGGTTCGAGGAGGCGGCCCGCAACCGGATCGTCCTGACCGTCTCGTCCTTCGAGAATCTGGAGGCGCTCGGCCGCTCGGGATACGCCGAGCGAATCCGCGTCCACATCAAGATCGATACCGGGCTTCATCGCCAGGGTTTCCTGCCGGACCAGGTCGGGGAGCTCCTCTCCGTTTTGCGCCGGGACCATCCCGGGCTTGTCGTCGACGGCCTTTATACGCACTTCGCCGAGGCCAAGGACCCCGACGATACGGGATACACTCAAAGACAGATTGCGGCGTTTCAGGCCGCGGCGGCCGCATTCCGGGAATCCGGCTTTCGTCCGATGCTCCATGCCTGCGGAACCGGAGGCATGCTTCTCCACCCCGAAGCCCATCTCGACATGGTCCGGACGGGAATCGGCCTCTTCGGGCAATGGCCTTCACGGAAAATCAGGGCCGCGCTCGAAAACCGCACCCCTCTTCACCCGGTTCTGTCCTGGCGGACCATTCTCTCGGAGATCAAGACTCTCCCGGCCGGGTCGGGAATCAGCTACAAGCTGACCGAAACGCTGGAGAAGGACTCCGTCGTCGGGGTCTGCCCCATCGGCTACTGGCACGGCTTCCCCCGCGCCCTCTCCCGGCGCGGCGAGGTTCTGGTCCGGGGACAGCGCGCCCGTGTTCTGGGCGCGGTCACCATGGATATGATCGTGGTCGATCTCACCGGAATCCCCGCCGTCCGGGCCGGAGATACCGTGACGGTCATCGGCCGGGACGGCGCGGATGAAGTCGCGGCGGGCGAACTCGCCGAGCGGGCGGGCCAGTCTCTTTACGAGTTTCTGACCCGCCTCAATCCTCTCATCCGGAAATACGTCCTCCCTGTTACTTGACGCCTCCGTTGACGGAATCGGCGTCCATGGCGTACATCCCCCGTCCGTGCGTGGCGATGACGATGATGTTGTCGCGGGGGTGAATGATCAGGTTGTGCACGAAGACGGAGGGCAGGTTGCCTCCCAGCACGTCCCAGGACTTGCCCTTGTTCTTCGAAATATAGACGCCGACGTCTGTCCCGACATAGAGGATATTCCCGTCAACGGGATCTTCGCGAATCACGTTGACGGTCCCGATGGGGATGTTGCCGGAAATGTCGACCCAGGTTTTTCCGTAATTCGTCGACTTCCAGACATAAACGTTGAAGTCGTCGTCCCGCTTGCCGTTCTGGGTCATGTAGACCGTTCCCTCGTCGAACTTCGAGGCGACGATTCTCGAAATCCACCTGTCATCCGCAATGCCGTCGACGATTTCCTCCCAGGTTTCGCCGTCGTTCCTGGTGATCCAGACCCGGCCGTCGTCCGTTCCGACATAGATCAGGCCCTGTTTGAGCGGGGATTCCGAGAGGGCGAAAATGGTCTGGTGCTTGACGTCGCCGAAGCGATCGGGGTTGTTGTGGGAGAGATCGGGGCTGATCCGCTTCCAGGTTTCGCCGCGGTCGGTCGACTTGAAGAGATATTGCATGCCATGATAGATCGTGTTCGGGTCATGCGGCGACAGGATGAATTTGGCCAGCCATTCGCCGCGAAGGGGCGGTTCGTCGGCGGCGACCTGGGGAAGAATATTTTTCGAAACCGGACGGGCCGTCGGATCTTCGGCGTTGAATTCCATGCGGGTCAGGGTGCCGTAGAAACCCGCCGAATAGACGATGTTGGGATCGGTCGGATCGACGGCATGGTTGCTGCCTTCGCCGCCCGGCGCATAGCTCCAGTCCACGGCGGGGATGTTGTCTCGTCCGCCGGTGAGGATGACCTCGGCCCTCCGGCTGCCGTGATCCTGGATCGAGCCGTAGACTTTGAACGGATCGCTCATGTCGTAGGCGACGTTGAAGAACTGGACGACGGGAATCGTCTGGAAGGAGCTCAGCCAGTTCGCGCCGCCGTCGCGGGTGATATGAACGCCGTGGTCGTTGCACTGGATCATGAATTGGTTGTCTTCAGGGGCGATCCACAGGCCGTGATTGTCCCCGCCGGGGACGGCGAACCGCCGCCAGGTTTTGCCGGCGTCGTTTGAAACGGCTACGGAGACACCCTGGATATAGAGAGTATTCTCGTCCGTCGGATCGACGGTAATCTCGCCGAACACCCATCCGTACGTTCCGCACAATCTCTGAAGCAGCGGATCGTCAAGGGCCGTCATCCGTTCCCAGGATCCGCCTTTGTCGAGGGAGCGGAACACCTGGGCGCCGCGGATGAACCCGCAGGACGGCAGGCCGTAAGGATCCATTCTTTCCTTCTCGGTGGGTTCGCGGACCACTTCGTAGTCGTCGATGAAGGCATAAATGATGTCGGGATTGGACTGGGCGATGGACAATCCGATGCGGCCGCGCTGGTGGGGCGGCATCAGGCCCTCCGTCGTCTCCGTCCAGGTTTTACCACCGTCCGTCGATTTGTAAATCGAGCAGCCGGTGTAATGGGGCTCCGTTCTCGGATCGTTCCATTTCTTCCGCATCCTCTGCCACGTCGAGGCATAGAGGGTATTCGGATCGGAGGGATCCATGTCGATGTCGATGACGCCGGTCAGATCGTCGATCTGAAGGACGGGCGTCCAGGTTTGTCCGCCGTCCGCCGTCATGTAGAGGCCGCGGTCCGGATTGGGCGTCCACTCGTTCCCCGAAACGCCGACATAGACGAGGTCGGGATCGGACGGGTGAATGACGATTCTCGATATGGTGTTGGAGTTCTCCAGTCCCATGTGCGTGAAGCTCCGGCCGCCGTCGACGGACTTGTAAATGCCGCATCCGGCATGGGAGCTTCTGAAGATGTTGGACTCGCCCGTTCCCACCCAGATGATGTCCTTATTGGATGGGGCGATGGCGACGGCGCCGATCGATGTGGAAAGTTCTTTTTCGAAAATCGGGGTCCAGGACTCCCCGCCGTTCGTCGTTTTCCACACGCCGCCGGAGGCGCTGGCGACCACAAAGAAATCCCTGTCCGGAGAGACGGCCACATCCGTCATCCGGCCGCTGATGTTTTTCGGGCCCAGGAACTGCCATTGCAGATCCTTGAAAGGCGACGCCTTTTCCATCTCGAGGTGCTTCTGGTAAGCCTGAAGCCGGTCCTGGCCGTCTTGAATCAGGGCTTTCTCCTGAGACGCGCATGACGCCAGCAGGATCAGAACCGTCAAGGACAGCGCAAGCGCCGCTTTCATGTGGAGTTTGGACATATCATTCCTCCCGGTTTTTGGATTTATTCACACACCGACAAATCATAGGTTCCAGGGCGGAGGATGTCAAGAAAAACAGCCCGGGCCGCGACATTCTTGACAACCGCCGTGCCGGATCTTATTTTACAATTACCGTTATAAAGAAAAGGGATCCCGGCCGAAAGGCGAAGGCTGGGCGCGACAAAACTGAACCGGACTCCTCTGATGTTGAGCGTTGTGGTATGCAGGCGCCCGTTTCACGGGAGGTCCGGACGGGGAGGTCTTGGTCGGCGAAGCCGTCGACCATCTGTTCAAAAACATCCTGCGTCCGGGAGACGCCATGACCCTCATGACGCCCATCAAGGCCTACACCCTGAACCCGGAGGCCCTGAGCATGAAAACCGCCGCAAGCCTGTCCCGGGAAATGCAGCAGATCCTCCGGAAAGACATCCAGAGCGGCGGCGGGGATTATCGCGACATCATCAAGGACTTGAGGCGCATGGTGACGTCGATCGGCTGGGATTCGCGCCAGCCACCGTCCGATATCGTGGGCGATCCCTTCGCCGGCAACCCTTTCGGAATCGAGATGCAGCTCGACCGTTACAAGCAGAACCTGATGAAACTGGACAACCTCCGCCTTGTGGACGAAAAGAGAATGCTCGGGTTCGCCTCGTCGCTCAGGAATCTGCCGGGCCGCAAGCCGGTGTTTTTTTTCTACCAGCGCGAATTCCGGCCGGAGATCAGCCCCCAGGCCCTGAGCCAGATGATGAGCATGTACATGGACGAGCCGGGCATCATCAACGACCTGCAGGACCTGTTCAGCTACTATCGCCGGGAAGCCCCCTTCGAAAGCCGGAGAGTCGTCCGGGCGTTTTCCGACGCCGGCATCTCCATGAATTTCATTTACATGAACAAGGAGGCCCAGTACATTTACGGGGCCGTTATGCGGGAACAATCGGAGGACATTTATTCGATCTTCACCGATATTGCCCAAGCCACGGGCGGGCGGTCCGTTATGTCCCAGAACCTGGCCGTCTCCTTCAAGTCGGCGTCGCAGGCCGACGAAAACTATTATCTGATTTACTATACGCCGCCTTCCCCGGAATCCGCGGGACCCTTTCGAACCGTCGAAGTCCGGGTTCCCGGACGGAGCTATGCCGTCACCCACCGCCTGGGATACCTGGCGGATTGAATTTAATAGAAAAGTAATGTTTCATTACTTGACAACTTCCTTGAAATAAGCTAATCTTTTTTGGGATACGGCTCACAAGGATACCGGCCATGCTTTGCAAAAAGACATACAAAAACCAAATCACGATTCCCAAGAAAGTCATGGAAAAATTCGACGGCGTCGAATATTTCAATGCCGAGGTCCGGGACGGGGTCATCATCCTTGAGCCTCTGGAGATCTCTCCCAGAAAAGACATCCGTTTGGAGAAGGTCCGCAAGAAGATCGCCGACCTCGGGCTTTCCGAGCACGATATCGAAAACGCCGTCAGATGGGCGAGAAAAAAGCGGGAATGACCCGGGTCGTCCTGGACACCAACGTCCTCGTCTCGGCCTTGCTGTTCAGAGGCCCGCTGAATCGGCTTATCATTCTTCTGGAAGAGGGCCGCATCGGTCTCCTGATCTCCAGAGAGGTATTTCTCGAATATCTGCGGGTGTTGTCCTATCCCAAGTTCGGATTGGACACGAAAGAAATCCGGGGCCTCCTTGAGAATCACATCCTGCCTTTCTCAGAAATGGTGAATGCTGAACCCATGCGGCCCGTTATTCCAGAAGATCCCGATGACGACAAATTCCTGGCCCTGGCCGAAACCGGCCGCGCCGATTATCTCGTCTCGGGAGACAGGCATCTTCTCGCCCTGGGCCGATTCGGCAAAATCCCCATCGTTACGGCGCGTGATTTTCTAGAATCGATCGGGCGGTCATAACAAAAATATTCTTGACAATTTAAAGTTGTACTATAAAATATCCATATGTATATCCGTCGCCTGCTTGAGAAGACTTATCTCCGCGCCTTGAAGTCGTTTCCCGCCGTTTTTGTCGGGGGACCCCGGAGATCCGGAAAAACGACCCTCGTCAAGAGATTCGGCGCCGGGATGAGATATGTTCTCCTAGATGAACTCGACGTCCGCGCCTTTGCCGCCGAGGATCCCCGGGGATTTCTGGACGCCCATCCGCCGCCGGTGATCATCGATGAGATCCAGAATGTTCCGGAGCTGCTTCCCTATATCAAGGCCCGCATCGACGCGGACAATAAACCCGGCCGATGGATCTTGACCGGTTCCCAGCAATGGGCCTTGATGAAGGGGATCGGCGAAACACTGGCCGGCCGGATCGCCGTGCTTCATCTCTATCCGTTCGCCATCACGGAGATCCTGGAGAGGACGTCCCGCCATCCGGAAGAGATCGAGGGGTATCTCGACTCCCTCACCCGGCCCGGCACGCGGCCGGGTTCTGTTCCGCCCGCGGGAGAGTGGCTGCTTCAGGGCGGTTATCCGGAAGTCGTCATCGGCGACGCCGAAGCCCGCAAGCTGTGGTTCTCGGGCTATGTCCAGACGTATATCGATCGGGATGTTCGGGGCAATATCAAGGACGCGAATCTTCGCGACTATGAAAGATTCGTCCGGCTTCTGGCGGCGCGGACCGCACAACCGTTGAATGCCTCGACTCTGGCCGGGGATGTGGGCGTCACCGTTCCGACGATCAAGGCCTGGCTGGCGCTCCTCGAGGCGAGCGGGCTGATTTTTTTCCTGACACCCTATTATAAAAATTTCGGCAAGCGGGTCGTCAAGGCGCCGAAATGCTACGTCATGGATACCGGACTTGTCTGTTACCTGGTCGGTCTGGCCGACGGCGAAGCGGCGCTTCGCGGCCCCATGGGAGGCGCGCTCTTCGAAACCGCCGTCGTCTCCCAGTTCTTCAAGCGCCTCTCCGCGATCGGCGAGGAACGAGCTCTACACCATTTCCGCAGCCACGACGGATTGGAAATCGACCTTCTGATCGAACGGCCCGACCGGCTGATTCCGATCGAAATCAAATTGTCGTCCACAATCGCCGGTCCCCACCTGCGCGGCCTCAAGAAATGGATGGAATTGAGCGGAGACCGGCAGACGACGGGTTTCGTCGTTTCGACGTCCGGAGAACCGGGCTTCGCGGCCGCGCGCATCCGCACAATCCCGTATTTCCTGTTGTAACGGCAGACGGGAACGCCTTCCCGGTACGGTCTTACGATATTTCCCGGTGCAACAAATCCTCCAAATGGATGATAACGGGGAGCTTGGACTCCGGTATCGATAGCATTATCCCGTTTGTCGTGCATTTTGTCAGCAACTCTGTAAAAAGGCGAGTCCATTGATCCCGCCGTTATCGAATGATAAGATGATATCGGCTCAGCAGACCGGAAGCACAACGGCAAGGAGGAAATATGTCCAAGCGGATTATTGGGGCATGGATGGCACTCTGCGTCGTCTTGTCGCCGGCGATACCGTTCTCCGCAGGCCAAGACCCGGATAAAGGCCGGGTGTTGACGATTGGTGAAAACCGGAAACCTCAACAATCGGTTTTCCTTCAAAAGGACCTGGTCGTGGGATTAAACAACGAGGACGAGGATTTTCTCTTTTCGGAAATCCTGGATGTTCAGGTCGACCGGGAAGGCAACATTTACGTTGCGGACATGAAAGATGCCCGCATCAAGATTTTTGACCGGGACGGCGGAAACCTCGGGATTATCGGAAAAAGAGGCCAGGGACCGGGCGAGATTCAAGGCGTGGGGGGAATATCTCCGGCCGGCGAGAACGAAATCATGGTCACCGACCCCGGCAACCGACGGCTGTCTTTTTTCTCGACCCAAGGGGAATGGAAACGCAGCCTGCCCATGGGCACGCACATGATCGGTAAAGCCGTCATGGATGCGGCGGGAGATATCGTCGCGCAGGTCGTGATCTTTGACGAAGGCATGGTCCAGGAGATCGTCAAGTTCGACGGCGAAATCAATCCCCTATTCTCGATCGCCTCATTAATGGAAGACGGCGGCGACGATGTCTTGAGGCCGCTGAGACCGAGATTGGCCTTCGGAGTCACTCAAGACGGGCACGTCGTCTGGGGGATCTCCTCGGCCTACGAAATTCATGTCAGGGATTCCCAGGGACGCCGGCAGGACAAAATCGTCAGAGAAGCCCGGCCCGTCGTCATGTCAAAGACCCGTCAGCAGGAAATCGAGAAAAGGTTTGCGGGCAGAATACCTCCCCATGTCCGCATTGAATATCCACCGTCTTTCCCGGATTTTTCCCATTTCATCGTTGAACCGAACGGACGGATTTACGTCAGGACGTATCAAAGGAACGAAAACGGCGAACATCTCCATGATGTTCTCAACGTGCGTGGGGAGTTTCTTGCGCAATTCGCGCTTCCGGAGAATGAGCACATCGCCGCCGCCGGAAACAACAAGCTCTATTGTTATATCCGGGCAAACGAGGACGGCATTCCTCTTGTCGTTCGATATGACATGAGATGGTCGGATCATGGAGATACAAAGAACAGGATATCGGAGGTCGGCGACATCATCGGGAAGTGATCAGAGATGTCAATCGGAAAGGTCAATTTCTTCACTCCGCTTTTTCTCGGTCTTGCTCTCTGCGTCGCCGGCGTGCCGCATCCCCAGAAAGTTACGACGAAGGTCTCCGTCTACAGCGACATCTTCCTGACGGACGCGGGTCTCATTCCCCTGCCCGAAAACGCGGTCGAGCTGGAAATCGAATTCACGATCCGGTCGGAGGCGTTTCAAGAGCCCCTCGTCCTGGCCTTCGACCGTAACGGCGACCTCTGTGTCTCCTCGAAATCCGGCCGGGCGGTCTGGAAGTTCGACGCGGCCGGAACTCCGGCGGCGGTCTGGGATTCCGCGGGAGGCCTCATCGCGGCGTCCGCCGGCGGGCTGGCCGGTCCGGAGCCGCAAAATCGCCGATCTTCATGATTTTGATGTCGACAGCGACGGACGGCTGATTGTCGCGCCCATCGCAAAAAGCCCGAAATCCGCCGTTATCGACATCATGTCCCCGGACGGAAAGGTTTTATCCTTCGGGAAATCGTTTGCCTTTCCCCACAGCCCGGCGAGCCTGAATTCGAGATCGGTGGCCGTAGATGCGAACGGGGACATCTTTGTCGCCTTCGCGTATTTTCCGATCGTCCGCAGATACTCCTCAGAGGGCAAGCTCCTGGCCGAGTTCAAGATCGAAAGCCCGGCCATGGAAGCCAAAGAAATCTACAATCTGAAGGCCGTCGGTGAAGGCATCGCCGATCCTTCGCAACGCGCCGTTTTGAAGCCCCTGATCCTTGACCTCCAGGTGCAGGACGGCAGGATCTTCCTTCTCAGTCACATCCCCCGCCTGGAAATCGTGGAGCTGGACGGTGAAGGAAATTCTCCGGCGACCTACTGGATGGAAACCCGGGAGATCTACAGGGCCAACGGTTTCGCGGTCCACAACGCCGGCGGAGAATTGAGGTTTTACGTCTCCCGCGACGAATTCCAGGATTTTCGAGTGGATGTCTTAAGAATCAAGGAACCGGGACCCGGCGGAGATGCGGGAGAGATCGAAAGCCTGACGCGGGAGATCGAGGCCTGGCCGGAGCATACTATCGGCTTTATCAACCGCGGAGTTGCGAGACACCGCCTGGGCGATTACCGAGGGGCCGTCGAGGACTTCACCAGGGCCACCGAACTGGCGCCGGATTTCGCCCCGGCATATAACAACCGCGGACTGGCCCGGGTCAAGGCAGGGGACTTCGCGAGGGCCGTCGCCGATTTCAGCCGGGCGCTGGAACTCGATCCCGGCGAGGCGGCCGTCCACTACAACCGGGGGATCGCCCGCGCCCATCTGGGTGACTTCGCTGAAGCCATCGAGGATTTCCGTAAGGCCGCGGCTCTGGATCCGGATTTCGATGCCCGGGCCCGCGAGCAGATCGCCTATTGCCGGGCACGGTTGAAGATCTCTTGAGCCGCCTCGCGCCTCATTCCATCTTGTCGTCCACGATCGCCGGTCCGCACCTGAGGGGCCTCAAGAAATGGATGCGCTCGGATTTATATTAAAAGAAAAGCAAAAGGAGGCCGAACATGACGGTGAACCGCAAGAGGTTTTATTGTGTCATTCCGGGTCTCGCGGCGGTGCTTTCGATCGCCGCATGTTCAAGCCAGGTCCATTGGAAAGGGACGGTCGTTGAGGACGGCGATGTCACCGTCGTTAAAAACCCCAAGGAGCCGCTCTACATAACGCCCATTCTTGAGCTCAGGGAGGAGCTTTCGCTCGGCGGGCCGGACGCCGAGGGGGATTATGCCTTCGTCCAGATTCGGGGCGTTGCCGTCGATAACGACGGAACGATCTATGTCCTCGACCGCCGGGATGCCCATATCAGGGTTTTCGATGCCTCCGGACAATACGTCCGGACGATCGGACGCAAAGGCCAGGGCCCGGGAGAACTCGACGGGCCCCTTTCTCTCTCCATCATCCGGGCGAAAGGAGAACTTGCTTCTCTTGAGACCCGCCGGATGTCCTTCTTTAAAACGGACGGGACTTTTCTTCGCCATGTCTCCTTCAAGGAAATTTGGGCTCTCGTCGGCAGAGTCGACGGCGCGGGCGACATCCACGTCATCGAGCCCATTCTCGACCCGGCAAACCCGCGCGCCGAACTGAAGAAACTCGGACCCGACGCCGCGCACAGCACCACGTTGGCCGAGTTTCCAATGCCGGGACCGGAAAAGTTCGACCCATTCCTGCCCGTCGGTCGATTCACGTTCGACCGGGACAACAACCTCGTTTACGGCTATCCCGCAACCTACGAAATCCGGTTCTTCGGAGCCGAAAGCGGAAAGGTCTTCCGGAAGATCTTGCGGGACTACGATCCGGTGGCGGTTACGGACGAGGAAAAGGAAGAGCGGTCCAAAGGCCTTATGCCGGAAACTCCCCTGGTCTTTTCGAAATACCACTCAGCCTATATCCATTTCTTCACAAGCGACGAAGGCCATCTCTTCGTCCAGACCTGGGAGAAGACGAAAGACGGGACATATCTCCACGACATCTTCGACGCCGAAGGCCGGTTCATGGCCCGCATCCCCCTCAGACCGACCGGCATCGAAATCCTTAACGGGAAATACTACGCCTTCGAGACGGATGATGAGGGCTACCAGTTCGTCAAGCGCTATGCCGTGACCTGGACCGTCAAGCCGGACGTCCCCTAAACAGCTTTTCGCCGACGTGCGAATATCCTCAGCTTTTCATCCTTTTCCGGAGCGGCTTCGTTGTTTTGAGGATTTCCAGGATTTCGGCGGCACTGAGCAGGTTTTTCAAGGTTGAAAGGACTATAATGTAATGAAGAGTTTATTGAGTACCTTGTCGGAATGACATCTGAGTATTTCTATGATATTAAATTCGTAAGTGAGTAATCGCAAAGATGGAGGTTGGGTGATGATTGCAAAAAAGGCAATCATGTTATTTCTCGGCATAGTTTTCCTTTATGGAAAAACTGTAGGGTTTCACATCCAAGAAATAACGCCTGTTCTTCGAATTGGAATGGATGCCGTGAATGAAAACGAGATAATCGGAGTGATTACCGATATAACGATATTTTCCAACCGCATTTATGTGTTGGACAACAAATTTAGTCGTATCCAACAATACGATATGAGCGGAAAATACTTAGGCAGTATCGGAAAAAGAGGAGAAGGCCCAGGCGAATTTGGAACGGATCTTAAGTCAATTGTTGCGGATGAAGAGGGAAACCTTATTATCGGGGGGATGAGAAAAATCTACATATTCGAAAAAAACGGTGAATACATTCATTCTTTTCATGTCAATTTCCAAATGAATGATCTTTGTGTCGACAGGGAAGGAAATATCCTTGTCTTGGGCTATTATAAAGATAAGATCATCCATGCTTATAATCAAGAGGGCCATTATCTTTTTTCTTTCGGAGAGCCTTTTGAGGCATCATCGGAATTTCGCAAATACAAACATCACCCGGTCGTTAAAGTCCCGTTGAAAATCTTCTGCACAAAAAGCAATCGTGTTTGCTTAATAAATCCATATCAATATGAAATCCATATTTATCAAAACCACCAATTGGACAGAAAGATTAAGCATCGTTCTGATTTTTTTAAAACTGCCTGGCTGATGGAACGGCAAAGCGGCTTTATAATCATGTCCATGGGATATGCCATATTTGAGAACAATGATGAGCTGTATGTTTCTTTATTTGAAAAAGAAAAAACCGAATTGAACATATATCGAAATCATGAGCTTATATCCAGCCTGATAATCGATGGCAGGCCGATGACAATGTGTCCGGAGGGATATATCTATTCGATTGATAACTCCGAAACGCCTCATATTGTAAAATCCGTCATCAAACTGACTTCTCATGATCATCATCCGTAAAAATGCGACGCGTTTAGGATATTCCCATTTCAGGGAAGATGATGCGTGTCTCCGTTGTTTCTTATCATTTCCAGCAGTTCATTGGTTTTTTTTGAAGGAAAAACAGCAAATGCAGATCCTCAAAAAAAGCACCCTGTGATAATGAATCCGAAAAATCCTATTCTATTGCCCGATGTGAAGCAGAATGCGAGTATCAAAGAGGTGTTTTCAATTGAAATGTCATTTTCAGAGCCGAAGGAATTCGACACAACGAAAAGATTGGTATCCCTGAATGTCACGGATGTGTTTAAGAAACCGGAGTTGCTCTATTTTGGAAAATTTGTCGATTGGGGGGTCATGAGCGATGATAAGATAGTTGTAGGGATGAGCGACAAATACGTGTTTCACATATATGAACCTGATGGGGATCTCATTAAGGAATTCGGAAAAGAATACGAACCGGAAAGAATTTCGCCTGAAGAAAGAAATAAAGAGATGAATCGAGCCCATCCTTCGGCAAAAGATAGAATCAAAGAGATGGTATATCATAAGCCGTTTCATTCCTTTACGATTGATAATGAGAATCGCATCATAGTCAGAACATGGGAGAAAACGGAGGATGGAAAAAACTATTTTTATGATGTGTTCGATCCTGAAGGAGTATACATATCAAGATTCCCGGGAAATTTTTCCATAAAACAATGGATCCATGATCAATTCCTTGCCGTAGAGGATATCCCCGGCGGCAAATCCGCGGTAAAAATTTACAGAGTCATCTGGAAATAGTGCCTGTGGGAAAAGCCTGTGGCTTTCTGTATCGCCTGTGTCAACGGGCAATGAAAATCAACCTCCTTATGGCAATAAAAATTGTACATTTCAGCTAAGAATTGTCGATAGAGAGGAACGTTTTTTCTTTTTTTATTCTCTTCATCGACCGGAGAGAATTCGGTATTGGAAAACCTGCATCCCACGATAGCTATCGATCAGAAACACATGATCTCCAAAAATGTTGATAGAATTTGCAAAATGAGTGAGAGGAATGGCGTCAAGAAGGTTGCCGTTCAAATCGAAGATTTCTATTTTATAGGCATCCGTGGTGCGAATTGAAGTGTCCCCTCTTGTCACTAATTTTTTCCCCGTATGAAATGTTGCAACAGTGATAATTTCTCTACCCGTCATCTGTCGATTCAATGTCAGGACCCAAGCTCTTCCTTCAACGTCATTGGAAATCCCTTCCGAACATGGGTTATTTCTCGCTACGGTTGTGGTGGTCATGCGTCCCGTCGTCATAGATTTTCCCGTTTGATATCCCACTTTATAACTCAACGGCCTGCCGGCACTCCAGAGAAGTTTTCCTTTGGAAGTATATTTTTCGATTCGGTTTTGGTACACGAATGTCACATAGATCGCACCATCTTTTCCGGTATCAAAACGAATCCAATTGTTGTTTACGGTCGAATCAGAGTCACCGAAATCAATGCAATCAACGAAGCTCCTGAGAAAAACCCCATCAGAGTCATACATCTTGAGTCCTTTTATTTGTTGCACGGGAACGCCTTCCCGATACGGTCTTACGATATTTCCCGGTGCAACAAATCCTCCAAATGGATGACAACGGAGAGCTTGGATTCCGGACTCGATGACATTCTCGAGAAAACGATCCGACGTTCCATCGGATGTGATGACATGAATCCTGCGGCGATGCGGATCAAGAACCACAAGATGACCTTCCCGGTCAATATCCAAAGCAACCGGCTGCATAAACTCAACAGGCCCCTCTCCTTCTTGACCGATTGTTTCAAGATAGATCCCATCAGGATCAAATTTTTGAATTCTGTGGTTTCCCGAATCTAAAACGTAGATGTTCCCTGCAGAGTCGACAACGATATCGTTTGGATAATAAAAGGATAAATTCTGGTCTTGGACTTCGAGTTCTCCAATTGTGCGGATAAAGGATATTCCGATTTTCCTTGAAGTTCCCCAAGTTTCTTCCGGAATCATGCGGCCTTCTTGAGCCTTTTCCGGCGTCTCTTGCGTTTTAATCATGGTCTCTTCATTGTTTTGCCGGCATGACATGAATAGAAATACAAGTAAAATGGAAATGAAAATTATTCTTGGATCCGTTCGTGTCCTCATTTGCGCAAACATCGATCCGCACCCCGTTTCTCGTCCATTTTGTCAGCAACTTTGTAAAAACGCAAGTCCATTGATCCCGCCGTTATCGAATGATAAGATGATATCGGCTCAGCAGACCGGAACGCAGAGGAAAACAACAAAGCCTATGCCGTTGACGGCGATGGAGACGTTTATCCAAAAAATCGCCGGTCCGCACCTAAAAGGCTTCAAGAAGTTGTAACGGCAGATGGACGAGAAAAAAAGCGTAAACTTCAGCCAGGGGTCTTATCGGCCGAGAGAAGGATCTTCCGGATATGGCGCCCGAACTCCTCGAAATCGTCCAGCCCCGTTTTAAGGATTTCAAGGATTTCGGCGGCACTGAGCCTGTGGTAGAAATGCGACAGGCGGTTCCGATAGCCCGCCATGGCCGCAAATTTCTCTTCGGCAAAACGCCTGGGCAGGATCTTTTGCTCGGCCAGAAGAAGGGGAATATCTCTGTAAGTTTTAGGGGCCAGGCCGGGCTTTCGGGAGAGGATATGGGCGCCGATATCCAGGCAGGCCTCCAAGGCGGTGTAAAGATCGTAGTAAGCGATCCGGAAAAAATCCGGATCGGCGTTGAATTCGTCGAGAGACAGGTCCCTGAAACGGCGAAGGCTTTCGATGGATCTTTCAATGAACCTCAGCCGATCCTCCACAAGCGATCGGTTGAGATCGAGCGGTTTCAAACCAGTCTCTCCATGAGGGCGGCGGAAAACTGAGCCGCGATCGGCCGGAAGTCGAGATACTGCTTGATGACGGATTCCTCATAATCGGCTCTCACGCCGGGATCCAATTCGAACAGGAGCCGGCCTTCAGCAATGACCCGAAATTGAAACGCCAACGAGGCATCCTGAAGATAAGCGATGTCGACGTCCCCGGTTTTTCCCACGGAGAATTCGGCGGCAAAAAGATCGTACAAGCGAGGGTGAATCTTGGCGATACGTCCCGGATCCGGACGACGGGTGAACATGACAGCCAGGTCGATATCGCTGTCCGTTCGAGCCCGGCTGCCGGTGCGCGAACCGTGGAGATAGACCAATCCGACATCAAGGGCTCGAAGCCCTTTCTTCGTTTCAGTCTTGATGATCATGGCCTGAATATAGCACGAAAGCCGAATTTCCGCCAAACGTTCGGACCTTGACGATTTCCTGCTAACAAGCTATGTTTTTAATTGATACAGATCGAAAGGCGCGGGCCATGCTTTGCAAAAAGACATACAAAAACCAAATCACGATTCCCAAGAAAGTTGAGATCAAGCCCCGCAAAGACGTCCGTTTGGAGAAGGTCCGCAAGAAGATCGCCGACCTCGGGCTTTCCGAGCGCGATATCGAAAACGCCGTCAACTGGGCGAAAAATAAAGCGTAAACTTCAGCTAGGGTTTTTATCTCGAATTCTTCAAGCCCCGTTTTGATGATTTCCAGGATTTCGGCGGCACTGAGCCGGTGGTAGAGTGATCAAACTGAGGAAAAATAGTCCACCATGACAGGCGTGGGATGTTCCTCGTAGAGAATTCCGTGTTTCCTGTAGAAAAAGAACTTGTCATATATTCTGAAGGCGAGAATCATCGCCAGAACGGCCCCGCAAAGAACGGCGAACCGGGACGGCCGGGCCAGGACGTAAGCCTGCACCCCCAGGGGAACCGCCGTATAGGCCAGGAAAAACCCGAGGTAAACCACCCCGTAGACATGAATTTTTCCTTTCCCCGGAAGATAGGAACAGGCGAATGGGATCTTGCGGTGTCTGAAAAAGAGACCTTCCAGGAGCGCGACGGCGAAGACGAAGGCATAAAGGCCGTTCCGGGCGGCCGGCGGCCATCCCCAGGCCAGACCATAAAAGGCCGTGAGGAGCAAAAAGAGAGGAACCAGGCAGAAAACCAGGACGGCTTTCCGGAGACCGGCAAAATAATGCCGCCTTTCGGGATTTTCCGTCAACCGGAAGATCCAGTTGGCATCCAGAGAAAGCGACAAATTGACGGTATCTTTCACGCCCAGGAGGAGCGCGAGCGATAGAATGAACGGGATGGAGCGCATGGCCCATGATTCGGCGGTCACGGCCTCGCGGCCGGACAGGATGAACTGCAGGATAACGAAGCCGGCGCCCACGACCAGGTAAGCGGCCAGCCGCATCCTGTGAACCTGGCTTTTCGCGAGGGTTTTTCCGAAAAACCAGAATACGGATCTCTGGACGGAATTTCTCGAGACCAGGTGGTTCACGGCGGATTCCAACATGCCTCGCATCCGGAAAGCGAAGCGCCGTTTGGTTCCGGCCGGCTCGGCGGACTTCAGCCGCCTTCTGTAGGACATCGCCGCGGCCAGGAAGAAGGCCAGGAGAGCCAGGGCCAGACCCGAAAGCGCCATGGACGCCATCTCCATGAAGAAAGGATCCCGGTTGCCCAGGAGGACTTCGTAGAGTCCTGTAAACCACATGTGGGGATAGGCCGGAGAAGACGAGGACGCCTCTCCCCCGGCATGTAGCAGATTGAGGATCGACCGGCCTCCGAACAGCGCCTCCGAAAGGAAAAGAAAAAGGAGAACGACGTATCCTAACATCAGAAGATAGCGGAGAAGGCCGGACAGCCGCCTGAAGAACCGGCCGCCCGGAAGGGCCGCCAATAAACCCGCAAAGGCTGCGGTCGAGAAAAAAACGAAAAAACCCGCGGCCGCCGCCGTCGCCATATGGACAAGAAAGATCCGGATGCTGAAAGTCAGGCTCGCACCCTGCGATTCGCCCAGATAGGCCGTGAAGACCAACGACGACAGGGAGTTCATTCCGGCGGCAAAAAACGCGACGAACAGCGCGAGGCTCGCAAACTTGGCGGCAAGCACGGTCCCGGGCTTCAAGGGAAGGGGGACAAGATTCAGGAAATCCCGCCGGTCGAGAAACATCACGTTCCATTCGACGACCGTGATCAGTCCGATGAAAACCATGACGAGGGCCAGGATGTAGGATTTCTCCATCCACGACGTCCCCTGGTCGGGAAACCATAAATAGGGGTACATAAGATTTTCGGAGACATAGAAGAAGAAACCGGCCAGGACGGTGATGACGGCGACGACCTTTTCCGTCATCTGCTCTTCGAGAAAAACGGTGTCGTTAAGGAAAAGGCGGTGGAAAAAATGGCGGGTTAGAACGCGAAACCGGCTCCTCTCGCGAATCGTCCTCCGCGAGGCCTTCGTTCCGTAGCCGGCCAACAGGTCGAGACTAGCGTTTTGCGGCATCGATCAGTTCGAGGGCGGCCGCCCGCGGATCCTCCTGGGAGACCAACCGGCTAAAGATCTCCCCCAGCGAGGGCAGGCTCATCAGCCGGCTCAGGTTTTCCACAGAATCGTCCGCCGCCACCCGCCCTTTATGGAGGATGATGACCCGGCTGGAGACCTTTTCCACAATCTCCAGGATATGGGACGAATAGATGATGATTTTTCCGGCGGCGGCCATCTCTCGGACCACTTCCCGGATCGTCATCGCCGTCGTGACGTCGAGCCCGGTGAGCGGTTCGTCCAGAAGAAGAACCTCCGGGTCGTGAAGCAGCGCCGAAGACAGAAGCACTTTCTGGACCATGCCCTTCGAATACGTGGACATCTCGGCGTTCATGTCTCCGGACAGACCGAAGACGCGCATGAACCTCTCGATTTTCGCTTGCGCCGCTTTTTCCCGGATCCCGCGCAGCCGGGCGATCATCATGAGGTAGTCCCGGGCGCTGAGATGAAGATAAACGGCCTGGTCCTCGGGGACATAGCCCATCCGCTCCTTGAACCAGACGAGGTTTTTCCAGATGTTCCGGCCCTTATAAAGGATTTCCCCTTCGGTCGGCTTCAGGAATCCGGCCAGCATCTTGAGGGTTGTGGATTTCCCCGCGCCGTTCGGCCCGAGATAACCGACGGATTCCCCCGGCTTCACGACAAAACCGACATTGTCGACGGCGGGAAACGCGTGATATTTCTTGGTGACCGCCCTCAACTCCAACATATCGAACCCGCAATCAGGATAAGAGATGTTGCCGGAGATGTCAAACAGCCCGGTGTCTCAGGGAAAGCGGCTTTGTTCTCCTCGGGGCAAAGGCGTCAAGGAGGGCTTGAGAACGGGCGCCGAGGCTCGACTAGCGGATCATGTTCCGGCGGGCGTTGGTGCAGGGCCGGAGCCGCAGCCGATTGCACAAAAAAAAGCGGGGTGCTATAGTTCGGCTTAAGGAGGTTGATTTGAATCGATCACCACAAAAGCATGTTCTCGTCACGCTGCCGCTGATTTTGGCTTTATCGTTCGGGTTGGCCGCCCAGGAGAAGCTCGACCTCCGGATGCTTCAGCGCATTCGCCAGGAAGGGCTCGATCATTCCAAGGTCATGGACACCCTGAGCTGGCTCTCCGACGTCCACGGCCCGCGCCTCTCCAACTCTCCGCAGTACCACAAGGCCGCGGAATGGGTTATCGCCGCGCTCACCGAGCTCGGGCTCGTCGACGCCAAAACGGAGCCCTGGGGGACCTTCGGCCGCGGTTGGGAGATGCAGAAGGTCTACGCCGCAATGACCTCGCCCCAGTATATGCCGATGATCGCCTACCCCAAGGCCTGGACGCCCGGCACCGAGGGCGTCATTAAGGGCGCTCCGATCCTGGTCGACATCAAGACGGCCAAGGATCTCGAGAAGTTCAAGGGCCAAGTCAGGGGCGCAATCGTTCTGACCCGGGGCGAGCAGCCGCTGACGATCTCGTTCGACCCCCACGCCGACCGGCATACCGAAGAGGAACTGGCCAAGCTCAGCCTCGCCCCCGAGCCGCGCGCCCTGTCTCCGTCGATGCCCACGCTCCAGGAGATCACGGCCCGCCAGCAGCTCCAGACGGCGATCGCCAAATTCTTCAAGGACGAGGGCGCAGCCGTCCTCCTCGAGCCCGGCAAAGGCCGGGACGGGACGGTCTTCGTCGCGGGCGGCGGATCCCATATGAAGGGGGCCGCCCTGACGTCGCCTCAGCTCGTCGTCGCGCCCGAGCACTACAACCGGATCGTCCGCATCATCCGGAAGAATGTCCCGGTCGAGCTCGAGATCGAGGTCCAGGCCCGGTTCTTCGACGACGACCTCACCGGACGGAACATCATCGCCGAGATCCCTGGCGTCGACAAGAAGCTCAAGAACGAAATCGTCATGCTCGGCGGACATTTCGACACTTGGCATACCGGCACCGGCGCCACCGACAACGGCGCGGGCTGCGCGGTGGCCATGGAGGCCGTCCGCATCCTGAAGGCGCTCGGCGTCCAGCCCCGCCGGACGATCCGGGTCGCCCTCTGGGACGCGGAGGAGCAGGGACTGTTCGGGTCGCGCGAGTACGTCAAGGCCCACTTCTACGACCGCGCCAAGAAGGAGAAGAAGCCCGAGTACGACAGGCTTTCGGTTTATTTCAACTACGACAACGGCGGCGGCAGGATCCGCGGCATCTACGCCCAGAACAATCTCGAGGCGGCCGTCATTTTCGAGGACTGGCTCAAGCCGCTCCGCGACCTGGGCGCGACGACCGTCGCCCTCCGCAACACGGGCGGCACCGACCACCTTTCATTCGAGGCGGTGGGCCTGCCGGGATTCCAGTTCATCCAGGACGAAATCGAATACGACACCCGGACCCATCACGCCAACATGGACGTCTACGACCACGTCAACCGGGCGGACCTGATCCAGGCGGCGACCGTGATGGCCGCCTTCGTCTACAATGCGGCGATGCGGGACGAGAAGATGCCGCGCAAGCATTTCGACCCCAACGCGCGGCCGCAGGGACTGTTCTAGTCCGCGGCCATCGGGCCGGAGCGCCGCCCGCCGGCTCCGTCGCCGATTCGGGTTTCCGGACAAGGGTGACGACGACACGGAAGGCGTTCTTCGGCGACCGACGGCCGCCATCAGGACAGGCGTCCAGGGGATCCAAAGGGGTGTTGGCGTAAGAAAGCCGCTAGCCATATCGAGCGCGGCTCTCCATGATGACGAATTCCCTGTTTTTTGCGACCGCCGAGAACAGCTCTGTGAATTTTCCCACACTCGGCACCGACCTTCCCTGCTCATACCTGGCATAGCTGTTCGGAGACTTCGCGCCCAGCCGAGCGGCGACTTCCTCCAAACTTAAGCCGGCTTTTTGTCGAGCGCGCCGGAGAAGCAAGGCCGTCAGGGCACCTTGATCCGATGCCCCGACCTCGAATTCATTCCCTTCCGTTTTGAAGACACGGACTCTGAACCCCTTCTTGTTGACAAGGGACTCAATAGCGTCAGCGATCATCACATAAGCGTCCTTTTTTGTTTTGCCCTGCGTAACAATGTCGAGGATGGGGACCTCGACCGCCCAGGTATTCCCCTTCTTGAAAACTCTGCCGGCAAATCTCATGGCTTTTCTCCTTTGACCGACCGCAGGATGGCTCGGGCTGTATACTCATTGATCTCGGGGTGACGCGGAACGGCGATTTCGCGCTCTCCACGTGTCCAGATATCATGGCGCCGGCCATGGCGTACGATCCGCCAGTCGAGCATCCTCAGCCGTCTTTCAAGCTCGCGGCGCTTCATACGTCCAATATACACATATATGTGTAATTGTCAAGAACGCAGAGACCACCCTTGTGGTCCAAGGCCGTACGGGCCTTCGATCCGTCGATCCGGGCGGTCACACGCCCCGTCGATGTCCGGGCGCCGATGGCGTCAATGTGGAAGACGCCGGGGACGAAAGGCTCCTGCTTTTCGAAGCTGTTGTTGATTTGCGGCGCGCTGGGCGGCAACGGCGCCATCAAGAAGGCCCTGGTCAAACAACGGGATCCGGGGTTCAGGGCATGGGGTTCGCGGGCTACGGCGAACCCGCCTCAGGAAGCCCTCTGCCCGCGGAGAGCCGGTCTCAGTTCTTCTTGTAGAGGATCTTTCCGCCGACGATCGTATAGAGAACTTCGGCGTTCAGAATTTCGTCCTCGGGAACGGTCATGATGTCTTTGGACAGCACCGTGATGTCGGCCAGCTTGCCCGGCACGAGCGAGCCCTTGATGTCCTCCTCGAAGGCGGCGTAAGCGCCGTTCAGGGTGTAGGAGCGCAGGGCCTCTTCCCGAGTCATCTTCTGATCCGGGAAAAACGCCTGGCCGTCCTTCATCTTCCGGGTGACCGTGGCATAAAAGGACGGAATGGGATCGACGTTTTCGACGGGGGCGTCGGTGCCGTTGCTGATGACGGCGCCGGTATCCATGAGTTTCCGCCAGACATAGGCGCCCTCTTCGGCCCGTTTCGAACCCAGGCGCCGGAAAACCCAGGGAGCATCCGACGTGCAGTGAATGCCCTGCATGGCCGGAATGACACCCATGGCGTCGAAACGCGGGATGTCGTCGGGATGGAGGTGCTGGGCATGTTCGATCCGCCAGCGCAAGTCGCCGGTTTCGGGAACGCCGCGGAACGCCGCCTCGTAGATGTCCAGGGTCTCCCGGTTGGCCCGGTCGCCGATGGCGTGAACACAGAGCTGAAAACCTTCGGCCAGGGCGATCGCGGCCGTCGCCGTCAGGGCGTCGACGGGTTCGGTGTTGAGTCCGACGCTCGTCGGCAGGCTGTCGTAGGGTTCGAGAAGCCAGGCGCCGTGCGGCCCGAGCGCGCCGTCGATCAGGCGCTTGATGCTGCGCACGGTCAGGTGGTTGTCGCCGTAGCCGATCATGCGGTAGGCGGCCAGTTTTTCCTTGAGGCGCGGATTCCGCTCGTTGACCATGACATAGAGCCGGACGCCGAGCCGCCCCTTGTCCGCGAATTCCTTGAAGAGGTCGATGGTCGAGAAGGACGCCCCGGCGTCGTGGAGGCTGGTGATGCCCTTGGACAGGCACTCCTGAGCGGCCAGTTCGACGATTCTGTGCCGCTCGGCTTCCTTTTCGTCAACCGACCGGCCGTCGATCGATGTGTAATAGGCGCCGCGCAAGAGGCCCTGGGCCGTCTCCAGAAATGCGCCGATCGCGACCCCCTTGGCGTCCCGGGTGATTTCGCCGCCGGGCGGGTCGGGCGTGCGGGCCGTAATCCCCGAAAGTTCCATGGCCTTGGCGTTGGCCAGGCAGGAGTGGCCGCTGGCATGGGTCAGCATGACCGGATTGTCCGGCGAGACGCGGCTCAACTCGGTGTGATACGGCATGCCGTCGACGTTGGGTTCCGGAACCCGGTCCCATTTCTCCTGATGCCAGCCTCGGCCCATGATCCAGTCGCCGGGTTTGGCTGTCTTGACAGCCTCGGCGACCATGGCCGTGATGTCCTCCCAGCTTTCCGCAACGGTCAGATCCAGGGAGAGCTTGGACTGGCCGATGCTCGTGAAATGGGCGTGGGAGTCGATGAAGCCGGGGATGGCCAGGCGGCCTTCGAGGTCGAGGGTCTTCGTGTCCGGACCCGCGTATCTCAGAATCTCCTTCGTCGTCCCGACGGCGGCGACGACGCCGCCGCGCGCGGCCAGGGCTTCGGCTTCGGGTTGGGCCGGATCGACGGTGACGATTTTGCCGTTGATCAGGATCAGATCGGCCGGCTCAGGTTTCGGCGCGCAGGCGGCAAAGCCGAAAGCCAGAACGGCGGCCGCAAGACCGGCGATGAAAAGATGAATGCGTTTCCGGGACATGATGCTTCTCCTTTCTCTCAGGCGAATGCCGTGAATAACTTTATACCACCCCTGATTCGCCGTCAATGCGGCGGGTCAGGGTTTCTTGTCCGACGCGCCCGGTTTCACAAGGGAAACACCGGACCGGCAGAGCGGGCATTCCGCGGCTTCGAAAGCCTCGACTTTGAGAGAGAGAAGCCCGCGAACGGGCCGGCCGTCGACATTGGCTTCGCCGCCCGTGCGGTCGACCAGAACATAGATGCCTTCGACGGCGGCTTGTCTTTTTTCGAGAGCGGCGACGACTTCGCGGATCGAACCGCCGGTCGTCATGATATCCTCGACGACAACGACCCGGGCGCCGTCGATGCCGGCGAAGCCCGACCGGAAGTCCATGGCCCCTTCGGCCCGCTGGGTAAAGGCGAATCTCTTGCCCAGCTTGAGCGCGGCCAGGAAACCGATGGCGATCGCTCCGTAGGCCGGGGAAACGACAACATCGAAGTCCCCTCCGTCCTTCCGGATTTTTTCGGCCAGCCGGTCGACGATTTTGTCCAGAACGGCGGGGTTCTCGATGAGGCGGATTTTCTCGAAGTACCACTCGGAATGCTTGCCCGAGGTCAACAGGAAATGCCCCCGGAGAAGAGCGTCGCTTTCTCGGAAAAGCTGCAGGATCTCGTTATCGGTTTTTTCGAACATCGTTATTCTCCGTTCAGAAATCCCCGGAAAAAATAAAGAAGGGCTTGCTGTCGAAGCTCTTGTAGAGCGGCCGCAACCTCTCGCGGTTGTAGTATTTTTCGACGTCGACGACCTTTTTCATGCTGGTGACAACATCGATCGGCACATCGTCGTAAATGCCGTTGTGGAGCCCGACCATCCGCCCCGATTTCTTTTCCAGGATAAGGTCGAGGGCCAGATTGCCGAAAGCCATGGGCACGATGGAGTCCACCGCGTCGGGATCGCCGCATCGGACAAGGTAGCTCAGGCGCTGGTTGATGACGTTGATCCGGCGCCCGGAGTTGTATTGCGGCGAACAGTCCTTGAGTCCGACGGCGATCCGGTCGCCGATTCCGCCGAGCTTCTTGTGGCCGTACATGTCCTTTTCCTCGCTGGCAAAGACCATGTCTTCGCCGCTGAGCTTGGCGCCCTCGGAGACGATGACGACGGAGTAGTTGCTGGGATTCGTGGCCCGGTCAGCCGTCAGGAGTTCGCAGAGCCGTTCCATGTCGAACGGACTTTCAGGAATGAGACAGCGATTGGCCGCCCCGGCCATGGTCGGGAGGATGGCCGTGAAGCCGGCATAGCGCCCGAAAACTTCGATGACCAGAAACCGCTCGTGGGAACCGGCCGTCGTCCTCAGGGCATGGGTCAGGGAGATCGTGCGGGTCACACAGGTGCTGAATCCGATACAGTAGTCCGTGCCGGGAACGTCATTGTCCATGGTCTTGGGAATGGCGATGACCTTCACGCCTTCCTTGTGGAGACGGACGCCGTAGCTCAGGGTGTCGTCGCCGCCGATCGGGATGAGATAATCGATGCCCAGGTGGTCGAGGTTCCTGAGAACTTCCGGCGTCAGGTCGCTGGTCTCTCCGCTGTAGACATTCCTGAGATGGTCGGGAACGTTGATGGCCGGGACATGGGACGGGCGCGTCCGCGATGTGTGGAGAAACGTGCCTCCCGTGCGGCCGATCCGATTGACGATGTCGACCGTCAGCCGGGTGAAATGCTCGGCATCCGCCTCGTCTCCGTCGCGCGACATTTCGACCAGTCCGGCCCAGCCGCGGCGGAAGCCGACGACCTCGTAGCCTTCATAAATGGCCCGGAGGGTGACGGCCCGGATGGCCGGGTTGAGGCCCGGCACATCGCCGCCTCCCGTGAGAATGCCGATCCGGCCTTTGATTTTCTTTTTGTGCGCCATGTTCGACTCCGCTTCAGGATTCGTCCTCGTCCTTCTTTTCTTTCGGCCGGTCCCAGGGCTTCCAGTCCTTGCCGAGAACGTGTTTCTGCATCCAGGCGATCTCTTCGATGTCGCGGCGGCGCTGGTGGCGGGGTTCGCGGAAGCCGTGGCCGGCCCGCGGCACGCGGAGATAGCGCACCGGGGCCTTGTCGATGTCCTTGAGCGCCGTAAAGAAAAGCATGCTCTGCGCTTCCGTGCAGGTTGTGTCGTTCCGGCCGTGAAAAAGAATCGTCGGCGTCGTGATGTTGGTGACATGCGTGTAAGCGGACAGGTTCCGGTAATCTTCGGAATTGTCCCAGGGCGTCCCGCCGATGTGCCAGAGCCGGACGTCGTGGTTGAAGCCGATGCCGTACTCGGAGGACCAGTCATAAACCCCGGCGCCCAATGACGCGGCTTTGAAACGGTCCGTGCGGGTGATCGTCCAGCCGCCGAGAATGCCGCCGTAGCTCCATCCCCTGACGGCCAATTTGTCGGGATCGGCAATCCCCAGAGAGAGGATATGATCGACGCCCGTCATGAGATCCTCGTAGTCGCCGAGTCCGATGGCGTCGTCCTTCCCGACCGTGTTGCCTTCGCGGAGGTCGTCGCCGTAACCCGTGGAGCCACGGACATTGGGCGAAAGGGACGCATAGCCGAGTCCGGCATAAATGTGATAGGAGGCCCGGAAAGAGTTCGTGAAGACTCCGGCCGGCCCGCCGTGGATGTTGAGGATGAGAGGCAAGCGCCCGGCGATGGCCTTGGCCGGAGGCGTGTGGAGAAGGCCTTCGATCTCCATATCCCTCTTGCTTTTCCAGGATACGACTTTCATGTCGGCCAGGAGAAGATCCCGGGCGACCCAGGGATTGGCGTCGGTCAGGCGGACGGGTTCGAACCGGTCGATCGCCGTGACATAGACGTCTTGCGGCGTCCTGAAGTCGGAAAAGAGATAAGCCGCTTTGGATTTGTCGGCCGAAAAACTCACGCCGCTGAGCGATCCCTCGACCGAAGTCAGGGCCTCGACGGCGCCGGTTTCAACGTCCAGGCGGTAGAGATTCGTGTTCGTCCGCACCTGAGCGTTGAAAAGAATGCCGCGGCCGTCAGGCGTCCATTCGATCCCGCGGACCGCACCTTCAAAATCGGCGGAGAGAAGACGCGCCTCCTTGGTGTTCGGATCCATCAGGTAGATCTTCGAATCCCGGTTGAGCCAAACTTCGAGATCGGAGGCCAGAAATGCGAAGGTCTTGCCGTCCGGGGCCCAGGCGAGGGCGGATTCGGGAGCCTCGTTTTCGGTGAGCTGCGTCCGTGTCTTGGCAGCCAGGTCATAGAGAAAGATTTCGTTTTTCCCCCCGTCGTTCCGCCGGTTCGTGAATCGGGCGGTGAACAGGATGCGGCCGCCGTCGGGTGAGACATCGAAATCCCCGATCAGGATGTTTTCGTCCGTGATCTTCATTCCCTTCCGTGTTTCAAGATCCATGACCCAGAGATTCCGCCATTGACCCTCTTCCTGGCCGTGGGGCCCTTCATCGACGAAAAAGGCGTCATCTCCGGCCTTGTATTCCTTCTCCTCATCCTTGTCCCGGGCTTCGGGCGCGATGAAATAGATTTTTTTCGAATCCGGGGCCCACTTGAAGAGCCCGATGCTTGTTTTCTGTTCCGTGAGCTGGACCGCCTCGCCTCCCGCCGTGGGCATGAGAAAGATCTGGCTGATTTTATCAACGGCCCGCTTGAAGGCCAGGTATTGTCCGTCGGGCGAAAAACGGAAGGAGTCGCCGCCGTCCTTGCCGATGTATTGTATGGGCTTTCCACCGGATGCGGGAACACGGTAGATCTTGGTTTCGCGCTTGTTTTTCTCCCAGTCCAGGACGGACTCGGAGTAAAGAACCCAGGTCCCGTCGGGGGAAATGAGTCCGAGGCCGACATCAACCATGTTCAGGGCATCGTCGGCGGTCATGGGACGGCGCGGCGTCTCCGCGGCGGCGGACAGGGCGGGGCCCAACAGGAATGCGACGAGCATCGTCAGGCACAGGACTCGACAAATCGGGTGGATCCGGGTCATTCGCTTTCTCCTTGACGGAAACGCTCCGGCGCATTTCCAAAATTTTCTGCGCTTATTATAAAGGAATCCGGAGGCCGCGGCAAAACGAACGGTTTGACTCGGACCGCCCGGGCCTGTATTCTTGGTTCGAGGAGAGGGAATCATGACACATCGATCGAAAACCATGACCCGGCGGGGATTTCTGGCGGCCGGGGGAGGCCTGGCACTCTGCGGCGCGGCGGCCGGGCTCGCCGGAGGCGGACACGGGGCCATGCAACCGCCCGTCCCGAAACCCACAGCCGCAACGGCAACCGGGAAATCCCGGGTCGTTCTGGTCAAGACATCCGACCGGAAAGCCGGCGTCCGAAAATCCCTGGAGATTCTGGGTCTCAATCCCGGAAAGGGCAAATCGGTTCTCGTCAAGCCGAACTTCAACACATCCGACCCGACACCCGGATCCACACACAACGACACGCTGCACGAACTGCTGGCCGCCGTCAGGGACATGGGCCCGAAAAGCCTGGCCGTCGGCGACCGCAGCGGCCCCGAACCGACCGAGGAGGTCCTGGCGAAACTGGGCATTCACGAACTGGCCGCCGGGTTCGACGCCGAGGTCATCAATCTGGACGAGCTCGGCGAAGACGGCTACGTCCGTTTCGACCCGCCCGGCTCCCACTGGAAGGACGGTTTTCTCGTCGCCCGGCCTGTCGTCGAAACCGAATGCGTCATCTCGACCTGTTGTCTCAAAACCCACCAGTTCGGCGGTGTCTTCACCATGGCCCTTAAAAACTCCGTCGGGGTCGTCCCCCGAAAAGGCCACGGTTACATGAGAGAGCTTCACGGCTCGCCCGACATGAGAAAAATGATCGCGGAAATCAACTGGGCCTACACGCCGGCGCTTGTCGTCCTGGACGGCGTTGAGGTCTTCGTCGACGGCGGACCCATGAAAGGCGAACTCCGGACAGCGAACGTGTTTCTGGCGGGAACGGACCGGGTGGCCGTGGACGCCGCGGGGCTTGCCGTTCTGAGACATCTCGGCAGCAACAAGGCCGTCATGGAGACGCCGATCTTCGCCCAAGAGCAGATCGCCCGGGCGGCCGAACTCGGCCTCGGGGCGGGTTCGGCCGCCGCAATCGAGATCATCACGGCCGACGACGAAAGCGCGGAATACGCCGGCGCTATCGAAGCGATCCTGAAAGCCTGAAAACAGCCCGGCGCTTCAGCGCACAATGCGGTGATAGGTATAGAATCGGCGGACCCGGGGGTCGGCCAGGAGGGGTCCGTGCATTTGGAGAAATATGACCCCCGTTGAGGAATTGCCCTCGATGATTGTGAATCCGGGCTCGGTGACCGCGATGTCCCAGGCAAAGCAGGGAACAAAGGCGAAGCGCCGGGCGCAATCAAGAATGCCGCGGCGGATGTCCGGCCAATTCGGAATCTCGACACCGGCAATGTCTCCCCCGGTCTCGGGATGGCGGTCGTGCCGGATGACCTGACAGCGTTTTCCGACAGTGACTCCGGGTCCAAGCCGGCCGGAGTCAAGATCCACCGGGGCGCATAATCCCGCTCGTCTGAGATTAAAATTGTCGACAGGGAAAGAACGGGAGTTGCCGATACGCTGAACCGCGCGGGCGATGAAGGGCTCGTGGGTATCCGGATCGATCAGAGTCACGATGCGCAGGGTGTTGGTGGTATCCGGGAACAGCCCGGAGCCGTATCGTCCCTGAACCACAAACCCTGTGACAACCTGCAGGTTCAGACCGGCCAGCAGGGCCTCCAATTGACCCGGCTCGGTCAGCGTTCCGTTGACCGCCACACCGCTTTCCTCGCGTGACAGCCGCAGGAAGCCCGCACCGCTATGACCCCGCAAAGGTTTCACCGCCAACCGGCCGCCATCCGGCAGAAGCCGGACCGGAATGTCGGCAGCCGGCATGGAGGCGCCGGATCCGAAGTCGAAAAACCGGCCGCGGCGGATGACGCCATGCAATTCGGGAACGGGAAATCCGTGGCAAATCATCAGAGCATGGAAGACGGCTTTGTTGTCGATCATCTCCCGGAACAGGGAGTCGATCCAAAGCGTTCTCAGGGCCCGGACATCGCTGAGATATCCATCGGACGCCTTCCTATCGAGACCATAGAGTTGGAAACTGAACCGGCAAAAACCCTTGCGCCACGAACGCAGCCAAAAACGGGGAGAAAGCCCGGCGGGAGTTCGGAGGTCTCTCCAGACCAGTTCGATGAAATTGTAAAGATGGTGCAGCGCGTCGTCGACCCGGCCGGCCCGGGAACGGTCGGAATGCGCCATGACGGCTCTATCCAACCGCTTTACTCCAATTCGCGATTCAGGGGGGCTGGAGAAAGGTTTTTCAGCAGAAACCGGGTCATCGCACCATAGAGATGAAGCGTCGTGTTCGGCCCCTCGGAAATGCCGTGGGCCCGGTTCGGGTAGGACATCATCGTGAACGGCTTGTTGTGGGCGATGAGTTCGTTGACGAGGGCTTCGAAGGCCTGATAGTGAACGTTGTCGTCGGCCGTGCCGTGGGCGATGAATAGATTCCCTTCGAGCCGGGAGGCGAAGGTCAGCGGCGATCCCTGTTCGTATCCCTCCGGGTTGTCGCGGGGCAGTCCCATGAACCGCTCCTGGTAGATCGTGTCGTAGTATTTCTGGTGGCTGACGAAGGCGATGGCGATTCCGGTCTTGTAGAGTTCGGGATAGCGGAACATGGCATTGAGGGTCATCTGGCCCCCGCCGCTCCAGCCCCAAATCCCGACCCGTTCGGAATCGAGAAACGGCCATGTCTTCAGAAGCGCGCGCAGGGCCGCCGCCTGATCGGCCGAGGCAAGAATGCCGACCTGGCCGTAGATGCACTTCCGCCATTCGCGGCCGCGGGGCGCCGGAGTGCCGCGGTTGTCCAGGCTGACGACGACGTAGCCCTGCTCGGCCAGCATCTGGTGCCAGAGCCGGTTGTTGCCTCCCCAGCGATCGAGGACGGTCTGGCCGGCCGGCTCGCCGTAGACGTGGATGAACAGGGGATATTTTTTCGCCGGGTCGAAATCGGGAGGCTTGATGGACCAGCCGTCGAGGAGTACGCCGTCCCCGATGTCCACGCGGAAAAATTCCGTTGAGGCCGGCTTCAGCGACCGGACGGCCTCGATGAGTTTTGCGTTGGCCGCCATGACACGGACGTTTTCATGCCCGGGAAGCTTGACAAGCGAAACGACCGGCGGAGCATCGAACGTCGTGAAGGTGTGAAACGCCCATTCCGCCGTCGGCGAGAGGGCATAGGAGTGCGTGCCGGACTGCCCGGCCGGAGTCAGCCGCTCAAGTTTCCCGCGGCCGTCGAGGCGGACGCGGTGGAGATAACGCTGCGTCGGATTTTCTGGAGAGGCGATAAAATACAGCCAGCCGCCCTTGTCGTCGACGGCCGAGAGCGAAATGACGTCATAGGCGCCCGGCGTGAGACACACGGGTTCTCCTCCGGTCCGGGGCACAAGAAAAGCCTGGCGCCAACCGTTCCGCTCGCTCAGCCAGACAAGCGAGGTTCCGTTTTTCACCCAGAGGAACTCATCCATGACGTCCACCCAGGCGTCGTCACGATCGACAAAAACCGTCCGGACATCTCCGGTTGCCGCATCTCCGATCATGAGGATGTTCGTGTTCTGGAGCCGGTTGAGGTACTGAAAGACGACGCCGCGGCCGTCGGGCATCCAATCCATCCGGGCGATGTAGTGGTTGCGCCGGTCGCCGGGCGCCTGGATCCAGGTCGCCGGACCTCCTCCTGAAGGGACGACGCCCAGAAAGACGGCGGAATTCGTCTCGCCGGCCTTGGGGTATTTGAAGGTGATGATCCGCGGATAGAGATCGTCCGTGTTGTTGATCATGTGGAAGTCTTTGACCCGGGACTGATCGAACCGCCAGAAGGCGATCCGGGTTCCGTCCGGGCTCCACCGGAAGCCGTCGCGGATGCCGAATTCCTCCTCGTTGACCCAGTCCGACGTTCCGTTGATGATGTCCTCCGACCCGTCCCAGGTCAGGCGCACGATGCGGCCGGTTTCAATCTCTTCCTCATAAATATCGTTCTTGTAGACATAGGCCGCCCGGCCGCCGTCGGGAGAGAATTTGGCGAACATGAGCCGGGACTCTTCGAAATCCCGTCCCAGCCGCGTCAGCGCCCCGCTTTCACGATCGAGCACCCAGAAGTCGCCTCGCGTATTCCGGCGCCAGACGCGCCGGGAATTGGTCATAACGAGAAGGCGGCGACTGTCGGCCGACCAGACGTAGTCATGAATATCCAGAGGCTTGGCTTCGCCTGAGGGTATCAGCGAGGCGGCCGGAATCAGGATTTCGCGACCGCCCGTGCCGGTCCGGTAGAGGACGATGTCCCTCCCGCCTTCGACGTCCGTCGAATCCTCGAGGGTTGTATAAGATCGTCCGTCCTTCATCCAGCGGGCCGGACCGAACCGCTCGGAGGCGAATTCGCGGGAGGCGAAGATCCTCTCGAGCGAAAGCGGCGGCGCTTCGGTTTCCGAAGCATCCAGGGCACGAAGACACGGGATCATGGCCATCGCCAGGATTAGGCCGGCCCCAAGGCTTCCCAAGCCGAATTTTCGTCTTGTCATGTCCGTTCCTCCCGATCTAATCTGTCGATAACAATCTATCACGAGGGGGTTCCGCATGTATAGACGCCCGACAAACCACGGGACGCACGCTTTCAAATTCAGAGGGCCGTCAACCGCGCGGCGATTTCAGGATGCCTGTTCCGGTCGAAATGCTTTACGGGACCGCGGCATGAACAGCATCACTCCGAGCGATCCGGCCGGGGGTTTTTGCGGCTCAGGATTCCGTGATCGGAATGTGATTGTAATACTTCTCGATGAACTTTTCCTGGACTTCGAAGGACCAGTGGACATCGCGGATGAAGTTTGCGGCATCAAGGGAGCGCCCCTCGCGAATCGCTTCGAGCAGGCGCGCGTGCTCGCCCACCGACGCGGCCTCCCATTCCTTGACGAATCCCTTCTGGCGCGGGAAGTCGTAGAGCCGCTTTTTCAGGACATTGACCATTTCGATGAGATAGGCATTTCCACAGGGGTTGAGAAAGGTGTTGTGAAAGGCGAGGTTCCGCTCGTAATAGAGATCGAAATCGTTTTGTTCGACGGCCTCTTTCATGCCGGCATTCAGTTCCGCCATGGCTTCGATTTCGGCCGCCCCGATTTTGTCGAACCCGGTCATAAGAGCCGTGCTTTCCAGCGCGCCGATGATCTGATAGTAGTTCCGGATGTCCTGGACGGTCAGGACGTTGACGACGACCTTGCGCCGGGGCAGGATGCTCACGAAATGCTCCATTTCAAGCTGGAGCAGGGCGTCGCGGAGCGGCGTTTTGCTCACGCCGAGTTTCTGGGAGGTCTCCTCCATGTCGATCACCGACCCGGGCAGAATATCCCCCTGGCGCATCTGCTCCCGGAGGTACTCGTAGACCTGCGATTTCAGAGATTTGACGTTTAAAACCGGCTTTTGGTCCATGATCGATCTCCTTCTCTTTCCCGATCAACCCGTGATTCAGTCAGGCTAAATACTTGATAATAAATCCGGAGTCAAATGTCAAGAATATTATCCGTATATTCCGTCTCGACGTTTTCCAGGAAAAGGCCGAGGAAGCGGCCCGGGACCAGGGACGGGACAACGATTTCCACTTCGTAGTCCTTGTCGGGCTCGAGATGGGAGATGTCGGCGTAGTGCCCGAGAAACGTCCGCTCCGGCGCTCTCCGGTCGATGCTGTTGTAGGCCTTGAGGACGGGAATCGCCTGCCCGTCGATCGTGATCGAAATGTCCAGGGCGTCGTCGGGCTCGGCCGTCTGGGCGTAAAGCAGCAGCCGCCATGGGGCCAGCCACGGCGCCCGGAGTTCGTCCTCGGTGTAGTTGACCGGCCAGGCCTTTTTCAGGGCCTCGAGCCGGCTGAAAACGCGGGCGGGGATCTTGAGAACGGCCCGGAACGTGCCGCCCTCGAATTCGGGATCATGATCCCCGACTCTTTGAACCCGGCTGAAGGCCGGGCCGGAAAAGCGCAGTCGCGCGTCGACCCTCCGGCCGTCCTGTTTGAAAGGGACCGTCTTCCCGTTGACCCGAAGTCCCCGGATCGTCACGCCGCCCGGAAGAAGCACCCGGATGTCGTGTTCCGTCCCCGGCTCGCCCTTGACCTCGGTCAGCGACAGAATTCTGTTCTTGACGGCCGCCTCGCCGGGGCAGCCGAAAAGAAGCGGCTCATTGTAGTCTTCGGGCATGGGAAAGATTTCCAGGACCGCGGCCTGCGTCCCGTCCATTTCCATCACGAACTCCTCGCCGTGCTCCCAAAGCTCTCCGCTCGGACCGCGGATCAATCGACCCTCCCAGGGATGCAGTTCGCGGACGACGAACCACGTCCCCCGGGCAAGCCCAATCGAGGCGTCGAGCCGGAACCGGGCCTCCATCCGGCCGTAGTTCGGATTATAGAGAAACACGAACCCCCGGTCTTCACGGATCGCCGCCGTGCCGTCGACACGGCCGATCATGGGCGGACCGATGATCGGCCGCAGGCGGCGAAGAAAGACGGCATTGGCGTCGGTCCAGTCCAGCCATTTCCGGAACCAGGCCTTGTCTTCCTCCGAAAAGGCCCGGTACTCCTCTTCGGCCCGGGCCGGGAGGACATTGACGACATGATTGAACGGGGCTGTGCCGATGGACGACAGCAGGGAAAACTTCCAGCCGAGATGATCCCAGTCCTTACGGCGGAAGCCGTCGCGCCGCATGACGCCCTCGGCGTCATGCCTTGCCGTCTGGTGGGTGATGAAACCGGGCATGATCTCGGGCGGGCAGAATCGCTCCACCCTGAACCTCCAGGCGGCATACCGCTGGCGGTTGGCCGAGACCCGGTCGGTGTGAAGGTCGGGGAAGGCCGTGAAACTCTCCGGCTGTTCGTCCGTCATCAGGGGATGGGGATAGGTCCCGGCCAGCCATGTCCAGGGACCGAAATTGTGGTATTGCTGGCGGCCGTCGATCACGATATCGGGAATCTCCCTCCGCAGCGATTCCAGGATGCGGCGGCAGCCGAACCACTGGGCATAGCGGCTCGAGGCGCCGTCATAGGCGATCCACCAGTGATCGAAGGAAAAGCCCGAGGCCCCGGTCTGGCGCTGGAATTCGACAAGCCTGCGGATCAGCCAGTCCTGAAAGCTCCGGACGCCGGTGTCCGCACCCCGATAGCCGCCGAGCTTGTCTCCGGCCCAGCGCGTCCATTCGGGATCCTGGAGAAAGGCGAGCGAGGGATAGACATAGGCCAGCGGGGCCATTCCCTTTTCCGCCATTTCTGCGATCATGTCGCGGATGTCTTTGGGGACGTCGTTTCGGACCGGCGCCCATTCGCCTGTTCGGATTTTCTGTCCGAGCGAGAACCAGAGAAGATTTTCCCAACCCCAGGCATCCGTGTTGTCCTCCCACGACGCATGGCGGCTGTTGTGCGGCGTGAAGAGAAGATGCCGGAGGCCCAGTTCGGAGGCCCGGTCGACGATGCGCCGGTATTCCTCCCAGCCTTCGGGTGTGCCGACATCGATCTGGTAGTCATTCCCGCACCAGCCGACGTGGACGCGGGTGCTCCGCATGGGCCGGTGGAGAAGAAAAGACCGGACGCAATCCGTCAGAGCTTCGACTTCGGCGGCGTCGATCACGGGCTCCTCGGCCGCGAGGCGCACCGGATCGGCCGCGGGTTTCCACTCGGGAACGGCCCGGGCCGGAAAGACCGTTCCGGTCAGTTCGTGAAGTCCGATGCAGAGGCGGTCCGTAACAAACGGACCGTATTCATGCTGCCAGTCCATATCCGGCGTATAAGAGACCGAAACTTCTCCGGACTCGTTTTGCCGCCATTCCATAAAAGGGTTCTGCAGCAGAAGAAAGGCGCCCCAGCCCGATCCGCCCGCCTGTCCGGGCGCATATCTCAGGAGCCGGCCGTAAGCGCCGTCGGCCAGAGGCAGTTCCTGAAAGGGGGCGGGATCAAGGCGCGAGGCCAGGGCTTCGACCCGGGCCACGCGGAACGGCCGCCGGGGCGAAGTCGGCGAATGCGCGAGTTCGGCATGCCGGCTGACGAATCTCCATCCGGCCTTGAGCTCGTAGACGACCTCGATGTGGAAGTCCCCGTCTTCGTAGAGATAGGTGACGCTCCCGGGAAGGATCTTCATCTCAACGGCCCGGAGTTTTTCGGTGCGGATCTCCCGTCCTTCAAGGATAACGGCAAACGCCCCTGACGAAAACTTCAGCACCCGGTCCGTCGCGATGTCTCTCAACTCCGTCAACCCGTTTCCCCCGAATTCGGCCCGGAGAAGGCCGTTATCGAGAACAACGGGCCGCGGCTGGGCATGCAGAAGTCCCGACGAAAGACCGGCTGTCATGGAAACAAGAAGAACGATCACCGCGGCGGCGCCGCACACCCCTTTCCGTATCATCCCATGCATCCGCGCCTCCTTCTTCTTGCGTGAGAACATCGCTTTCTGCCCAAAAAACGAGCCTGCAAGCTTTGTCATTTATTTTTAGAGCTTGTTTCAAAGTTACGTGATGGCATCGATCCACCTGTAGTTGGAGATGAGAGACACAAGGTGTAAACGGC